>LFTS01000040.1:7277-11863 GCA_001513435.1 Gammaproteobacteria bacterium DTU040 | reverse complement strand
ATGTACGATACCGTTAAGGGTTCCGACTATATCGGTGACCAAGACGCTATCGAGTACATGTGTTCAGTAGGTCCAGAAGCCGTCTATGAACTGGAGCATATGGGCTTACCCTTCTCCCGTACTGAGACTGGTCGTATTTATCAGCGTCCTTTTGGTGGACAGTCCAAAGACTACGGGCGCGGCGGTCAGGCAGCGCGTACCTGTGCCGCAGCTGACCGTACCGGACATGCTTTGTTGCACACCCTGTATCAAGCTAACCTGAAAAGTGGCACCAGCTTCTTAAATGAGTGGTATGCCGTTGACTTGGTAATGAACCAAGACGGTGCGTGTGTAGGTGTGATTGCCATTTGTATTGAAACAGGCGAAACCGTCTATATCCGTGCTAAAGCTGTTGTGTTGGCGACGGGTGGTGCGGGACGTATTTTCTCATCCACTACCAACGCTCTGATTAACACGGGTGACGGCGTGGGCATGAGCTTGCGTGCCGGTGTTCCAATGCAAGATATGGAAATGTGGCAGTTTCACCCAACCGGTATTGCCGGCGCGGGCGTTCTGGTAACAGAGGGTTGCCGTGGTGAAGGTGGTTACCTGATTAACAAACATGGCGAGCGCTTCATGGAGCGTTACGCACCAAACGCCAAAGACTTAGCCGGCCGTGACGTTGTTGCGCGCTCAATGGTTAAGGAAATCTTGGCTGGTAATGGTTGTGGCCCGAACGGTGATCACGTTTTATTGAAGCTCGATCACCTTGGTGAAGAAGTGCTTCACAGCCGCCTGCCTGGTATTTGCGAGCTGTCTAAGACATTTGCGCACATTGATCCAGTGGTTGCGCCCATTCCAGTTGTGCCAACCTGCCACTATATGATGGGCGGTATCGCGACTAACATTCATGGTCAGGCGATTGCACAAGATGCTAACGGTGAAGATAAGATCATTGAAGGCTTGTTCGGTGTGGGTGAAGTGACATCCGTATCGGTGCACGGTGCTAACCGTTTAGGCGGTAACTCGCTGCTTGACTTGGTTGTCTTTGGTCGTGCGGCAGGATTGTATCTGGAAAAGAGCTTGCGTGAAGGTGTTGAAACGCGCAGTGCTGGCGAGAGCGATTTAGAGCAGTCACTGTCGAGACTAGCTGCTTTGAATGAGCGTACAGCGGGTGAAGATGTTGCGCCGTTGCGTAAAGAGCTGCAAAACTGCATGCAGAACTACTTCGGTGTTTTCCGTACCGGTGAGTTCATGCAGAAAGGAATTGTTGAGCTAGCTGGTTTGCGTGAGCGTATTGAAAACGTCAAGATCAACGATAAGAGCAATGCTTATAACACGGCTCGTATTGAAGCGCTTGAACTGCAAAACCTGTTTGAGGTGGCTGAAGCGACTGCAATTGCTGCTGAAGCACGTAAAGAGTCACGTGGTGCACATGCGCGTGAAGACTTTGAAAGTCGTGATGATGAGAATTGGTTGTGTCACAGTATGTACTTCCCAGGTGAAAAGCGTGTTGGTAAGCGTGCTGTTAACTTCTCGCCGAAAACGGTTCCTGCATTTGAACCCCAAGAACGTACTTATTAAGGGTTGTCAAGATGTCTTTGCCTAAAATATTAAAAGTTAGCGTGTATCGCTATAATCCAGAAGTAAATTCCGCACCATTCATGCAAACATTTGATGTTGAAATTGATGGTAAGGATATGATGGTTCTGGATGTGCTGCAGCTCATCAAAGAACAAGACGAGACGTTTGCTTTCCGTCGCTCATGTCGTGAGGGCGTATGTGGTTCCGATGGTATGAGCATGGCCGGTGTTAATGGTCTCGCTTGTATTACGCCGCTATCCAGTGTTGTTAAAAACGATGCTCTAGTGGTGCGTCCGCTGCCAGGTTTACCGATTATTCGTGACTTAGTAGTAGATTTAACCATCTTCTATCAGCAGTATGAGAAAGTGCAGCCGTATCTGCAAAACGATACACCTGCTCCAGCAATCGAGCGCCTGCAGTCACCTGAAGATCGTGCTAAGTTAGACGGGCTTTATGAATGCATTCTGTGTGCGTGCTGCTCAACAGGTTGTCCGTCCTTCTGGTGGAACCCAGATAAGTTCTTAGGACCATCTGCTTTGTTACAAGCGTATCGTTTCTTGGCTGATAGCCGTGATACCAAAACGACTGAGCGTTTGTCGCGTTTGGATGACCCGTTTAGTGTTTTCCGTTGCCGCGACATTATGAACTGTACCAACGTATGCCCGAAAGGCCTCAATCCGAACCGCGCGATAGGCAATATTCGTAGTATGTTGTTACAGAGCGCGACCTAATAAGTTCTTAGGCGCAACAATCGCCCACTCAAAACAATGAGTGGGCGAACTCTAACTAAAAGCAACCCAAAAAGTTGCTTTTCAAGTAAATGACGACCAGCAGGGGCACCTGGGTTGCTTCCCAGACTATCTGCAGGAACCGTAGTGGCTTAACTGAAGTCGCTGCTACAAATGGCTTCTTATAGTTACTCTGGTCCCAAGCCGGTAGTGTCCCCCTTACCAAGGGTGACCTAGCATGCAAGAAAGCGTAATGCAGCGTATGTGGAGTAGCGCCCACCTATCGGGTGGAAATGCTGCCTATGTTGAAGAGCTCTATGAGCTTTTTCTTCACGATCCTAATTCCGTATCAGAGGAGTGGCGGTCTTATTTCCAAAAGCTACCGACTACCACTGGCGGTTTAAGCTCCGATGTTTCGCACTCTACCGTGCGCGAACAGTTTGTGTTGCTGGCTAAAAATCAGCGCCGTGCTCAGCCCGTTTCGGCAAGTAGCGTAAGCACTGAGCATGAAAAGAAACAAGTCGAAGTCTTACGTCTAATCCAAGCCTATAGAATGCGTGGTCATCAAGCGTCAAAGCTTGACCCGTTGAATCTTTGGGTGCGTCCGATGCAGCCTGATTTGACCGTACAACACTATGGTCTTACCGATGCTGATCTAGATACGGTTTTTCACACCGGCGATTTAAACATAGGCAAAGAAGAAGCCACGCTACGAGAAATTCAGCAGGCTTTACATGAGACCTATTGCGGCACTATTGGTGCTGAATTCACCCATATTGTTGATTCTGAGCAGCGTCGCTGGTTCCAGCAGCGTTTAGAAAGCGTGCGCAGCAATCCTGCTTTTTCTGTTGACGTAAAAGAACATATTCTTGAGCGCTTAACTGCCGGTGAAGGGCTAGAGAAATATCTAGGCACCAAGTACCCAGGCACTAAGCGTTTTGGACTTGAGGGGGGTGAAAGCTTCATCCCCTTAATGGATGAAATTATCCAGCGTGCGGGATCCTACGGCATTAAAGAAGTGGTTGTGGGGATGGCGCACCGTGGACGCTTAAACGTTCTGGTCAATACCTACGGTAAAAATCCGCAAGACTTGTTTGACGAGTTTGATGGTAAGCGCGTTGAGGGTTTAAGCTCCGGTGACGTGAAATATCACCAGGGTTTCTCTTCTAATGTGATGACTCCGGGCGGCGAAATCCATATTGCTTTAGCCTTTAACCCATCGCATCTGGAAATTGTTTCTCCTGTGGTGGAGGGTTCGGTGCGTGCACGTCAAGATCGTCGTAACGACCCATTAGGCGACAAAGTTCTGCCTATCACTGTGCATGGTGACTCTGCGTTTGCGGGTCAGGGTGTCGTACAAGAAACCTTCCAAATGTCACAAACCCGGGCTTATAAAACGGGCGGAACGTTACGTCTGGTGATTAACAACCAGGTCGGCTTTACGACTAACAAACCTGAAGATACACGCTCTACTGAATACGCTACCGATGTGGCGAAAATGATTCAGGCGCCTATTTTGCACGTGAACGGTGACGACCCAGAGGCGGTTATTTTTGCCACACAACTGGCTGTTGATTACCGCATGCAGTTTAAACGTGACATCGTCATTGACTTGGTGTGTTACCGCCGTCGTGGCCATAACGAGTCCGATGAGCCAAGTGGCACACAGCCATTGATGTATCAATTGATTAGCAAGCAGCCTACTACACGTGAGCTTTATGCTGAGCAGTTGGTCAAAGAGGGCAGTCTGACAGCAGAGCAAGTGCAACAACTGGTTGATGAGTACCGCACTGCGCTGGATAACGGTGAGCACGTAGCGAAAAGCTTGGTCAAAGAACCAAACGAAGAGTTATTTGTTGACTGGACCCCTTATCTAGGACATGCCTGGACTGCACGTCATGACACGCGCTTTGATCTGAAAACATTGCAAGAAATCATGCATAAGTTGCAAGAAACACCAGATGGTTTCGTGGTTCAGCGCCAAGTAGCTAAGGTGTTGGAAGACCGCCGCAAAATGGCCGCTGGTGGTTTGCCCATTAACTGGGGTTTTGCAGAAACTGCTGCTTATGCAACGCTGCTTTATGAAGGTCATCCTGTTCGTATTACTGGTCAGGACGTGGGACGCGGTACGTTCTCTCACCGCCATGCGGTATTGCATAACCAAAAAAACGGTGAAACTTACGTTGCGTTGCAAAATATAGCCGATGATCAGCCGCGCTTTAGTATTTATGACTCCTTCCTGTCGGAAGAAGCTGTGTTGGCGTTTGAGTACGGTTACGCTGGCACCATGCCCAA
>LFTS01000040.1:4055-7239 GCA_001513435.1 Gammaproteobacteria bacterium DTU040 | reverse complement strand
TCAGGTTTGACTATGCTTCTACCACACGGCTATGAAGGTCAGGGACCTGAGCACTCTTCTGCACGTTTAGAGCGTTTTTTACAGCTTTGTGCTGAGCATAATATGCAGGTGTGTGTGCCGACTACGCCAGCGCAGGTTTATCATATGCTGCGCCGCCAAGCGATTCGCCCACTGCGTAAGCCATTGATTGCGCTAACACCTAAGTCTTTGTTGCGTCATAAGTTAGCTATTTCTACTTTAGAAGACTTGGCTGAAGGTTCGTTCCAGACTGTAATTGGTGAGGTGGATACACTGGTTGCAGATAAGGTCGATCGTCTGATTATGTGTAGCGGAAAGGTTTATTATGACTTGCTAGAAAAGCGCCGTGCCGAAGGAACTGATAATACTGCCATTGTACGTATTGAGCAGTTGTATCCATTCCCAGAGGAAGACTTGGCGGAAGAATTCGCTAAGTACAAAAACCTCAAGCATGTGGTTTGGTGCCAAGAAGAGCCGATGAACCAAGGGGCTTGGTATTGCAGTCAACATCATATGCGCCGTGTGGCATCGGAATATAATCAAAGCTTGGTATTGCAATATGCTGGACGTGCTGCATCAGCATCACCTGCCTGTGGTTATCCCTCGCAACATGCCGAAGAACAAGAGCAGCTTTTGCAGGATGCTTTTAAGGTTTAACAGTAAAGGCCGTAGCATGAGCTACGGCCATCGAACTCCAAAATTAATAGGATTACGAAGATGGCAATTGAAATTAAAGCTCCAGCGTTTCCAGAGTCCATAGCAGACGGTACTGTTGCTACTTGGCACAAACAAGTAGGCGAAGCCGTTAAGCGTGATGAGCTTATTGTAGATATTGAAACCGATAAGGTCGTTATGGAAGTTTTGGCCGAAGCGGACGGTGTTATTACAGAAATTGTTGCAGCAGAAGGCGCAACTGTTCTCAGTGGTGAGTTACTGGGCAAACTGGATACGCAAGCTACCGCCAGTGCAGCACCTGCAGCGGAAGCAGCACCACAGGCAGCAGCCCCAGCAGCCAGTGTGGAGCCAATTTTGTCACCTGCAGCACGTAAAATTGCTGAGGAAAACGCACTGAATCCTGCCAGCATCCAAGGCACAGGCAAAGATGGTCGCGTAACCAAAGAAGACGCTGTCGCAGCTGCTGCTGGCAAGCCTGCCGCTGCTGCGCGTCCTGCTGCAGTTGCAGCTGAAGCGCCGCTGTTTGCCGCCGGCGATCGTACCGAGAAGCGTGTGCCAATGACGCGCTTGCGTGCCAAGGTTGCCGAGCGCTTGGTCGAAGCCCAGTCCACTATGGCAATGTTGACGACCTACAACGAAGTCAACATGAAGCCGATCATGGATTTGCGTGCCAAATACAAAGACTTGTTCGAAAAAACCCATAACGGTACACGTCTGGGCTTTATGTCCTTCTTTGTTAAGGCTGCTACTGAAGCGCTAAAACGCCAGCCGGGTGTTAACGCATCCATTGATGGCAAAGACATTGTTTACCACGGCTATCAGGATATTGGTGTAGCAGTGTCCAGCGACCGCGGTTTAGTTGTTCCAGTATTGCGTAATGCTGAGTTCATGAGCCTAGCTGAAATTGAAGCCACCATTCGTGAGTACGGCCTGAAAGCGCGTGATGGTAAGCTAACTATTGAAGAAATGACGGGTGGTACTTTCACCATTTCTAATGGTGGTGTCTTTGGCTCGCTGCTGTCTTCTCCAATTGTAAACCCACCACAAACTGCAATTTTAGGTATGCACAAAATTCAAGAGCGTCCAATGGCAGTGAATGGCGAAGTGGTTATTCTGCCGATGATGTATTTGGCGCTGTCTTATGACCACCGTTTGATTGACGGAAAAGAAGCAGTGACTTTCTTGGTCACCATGAAAGACTTGCTTGAAGATCCAGCGCGTCTACTTTTGGATATCTAAATGTTTAATTCTAGCCGTTCCCTGTCCAGTGAGCGGCTAGAGGTAATGTGGTATGTACCACTACACGAGGAAACCTCATGTCACAAAAATTTGATGTGCTCGTAATCGGAGCAGGCCCTGGCGGCTATGTTGCTGCAATTAGAGCGGCACAGCTAGGGTTAAAAACTGCCTGTATTGAAAAATACCAAGGTAAAGATGACAAGCTCGCTTTGGGTGGAACCTGCCTAAACGTCGGCTGTATCCCTTCTAAGGCTTTGCTTGATAGCTCATGGAAATACCATGAAGCCAAAGACAGCTTTTCCCAGCACGGTATTAGCGTAAAAGAAGTGGCGATGGACGTATCTGCCATGGTTGGACGCAAGAATACTATTGTTAAAAACTTAACGGCCGGTATTGCTGGCTTATTTAAAGCCAATGGTGTTACCACTATTGAAGGGCACGGTAAGTTGCTGGCAAACAAACAGGTTGAAGTGACCGGTCTAGATGGCACAGTACAAACCTATGAAGCCGACAGCATTATTATCGCTGCCGGTTCACAGCCTATTGATATTCCACCTGCACCAGTAGATCAAGACGTGATCGTTGACTCAACCGGCGCGCTAGACTTCCAAGAAGTACCGAAAAAACTTGGTGTGATTGGCGCAGGTGTTATCGGTCTAGAGTTGGGCTCTGTGTGGGCGCGCTTAGGTGCAGAAGTAACTGTTATCGAAGCACAAGAGCAGTTTTTGCCTACAGTGGATGAGCAGGTTGCCAAAGAAGCGCTGAAAGTTTTAACCAAGCAGGGTTTAAGCATTCGCTTGGGTGCGCGCTTAACTGGAACAGAAATTAAGAAGAAGCAAGTTAACGTTAGCTTTACAGATGCGCAAGGCGAGCAGCAACAAACCTTCGATAAGTTGATCGTTGCTGTGGGTCGTCGTCCTGAAACCTCTAACCTGCTTGCTGCAGACAGCGGTGTGAACTTGGATGAGCGTGGTTACATCTATGTGGATGATAACTGTGCTACCAGTGTTCCGGGTGTATACGCTATTGGTGACGTAGTGCGTGGACCCATGCTGGCGCACAAAGCATCTGAAGAAGGTGTGATGGTTGCAGAGCGCATTGCTGGTCAGAAAACTCAAATGAACTACGACTTAATTCCGGGCGTGATTTATACGCACCCAGAAATTGCTGGCGTAGGTAAAACTGAGCAAACCCTTAAAGGTGAAGGCGTAGCCATCAATGTGGGCGTGTTTCCTTTCGCCGCCAGTGGTCG
>LFTS01000040.1:0-4039 GCA_001513435.1 Gammaproteobacteria bacterium DTU040 | reverse complement strand
GTGCTCGGTGTGCATGTGATTGGCCCAAGTGCGGCTGAATTGGTTCAGCAGGGTGCGATAGCGATGGAGTTCGGTACCAGTGCTGAAGATCTAGGCATGATGGTTTTTTCACATCCAACTCTATCTGAAGCCATGAAAGAAGCTGCATTAGCAGTCAATGGCAAAGCGATACACATCGGGAATCGCAAAAAGCGTTAAGTTAAAAAGGCCGCCTCACTAGGCGGCTTTTTTATTAATGCAGTGCTGCTAATTAATGTAAAAGAGGTTCGGGCATGAACATACATGAATATCAGGCCAAACAACTTTTTGCCGACTACGGTTTACCCGTGGCGCGCGGGGTGGTGGCTACTCGAGTGGATGAGGTGAGCCAAGCTTGCACCAGCTTGGGCGGCCAGTGTTGGGTGGTGAAAACTCAAGTGCATGCAGGAGGGCGTGGCAAAGCTGGTGGTGTCAAACTGGTTCGTACCATCGCTGAGGCCGAAGATTTTGCGCGGCACTGGTTGGGCGAGCGACTGGTAACCTATCAGTCGGATGCCAAGGGTCAGCCAGTCCACAGTATTCTGATCGAAAAGTGCGTAGAGTTCACGCAAGAGCTGTACCTCAGTGTGGTGGTGGATAGAGCCAAACAAAAGGTTGTCTTTATTGCCTGTGCTGAAGGGGGGGTGAATATTGAACAGGTTGCGCAACGTACACCAGAAAAAATCTTGCAGACCAGTATTGACCCGATGGTGGGGCCACTTCCTTTTCAAGGACGATCCTTGGGTTACCAATTAGGCTTAAATAATGAGCAGGTGCGTCAGTTCAGTAGGTTGTTCGTTAATCTAGTCCGCTTGTTTATAGAACGTGATCTATCACTGCTGGAAGTAAACCCGCTGGTTATTAAAACCGATGGAGAGCTGTTTTGCCTCGATGCCAAAGCTAACGTGGATGATAATGCCCTGTACCGCCAAGCCAAAATGCGTGCGTTGCGTGACATTAGCCAAGAAGACCCACGCGAAGCGCATGCGGCAAAATTCGAACTTAATTATGTAGCCTTAGACGGCAATATTGGCTGCATGGTCAATGGTGCAGGTTTGGCCATGGGTACTATGGATATGGTCAGCCTTTATGGCGGCGAGCCGGCTAACTTCCTTGATGTCGGTGGTAGTGCTGATAAAGCACGGGTCACTGAAGCCTTTAAAATTATTCTATCTGATGAGCACGTAAAAGCCGTGCTGGTTAATATTTTTGGTGGCATAGTGCGGTGCGATATTATCGCTGAAGGCATTATGGGTGCAGTTGCTGAGGTCGGCGTACAAGTACCTGTAGTGGTACGTCTTGAGGGTAACAACGCTGAGCTAGGTGCCGACATGCTGGCTAAAAGTGGCTTAAATATTATCGCTGCACATAGCTTGAGCGAGGCCGCTCAGTTGGTGGTAAAAGCAACGGAGGGGCAGCAATGAGTATTCTGATTAATAAAGACACTAAAGTGATTTGTCAGGGGTTTACCGGTACGCAGGGTACGTTTCATTCTCAGCAAGCACTTGAATACGGTACGCAAATGGTCGGCGGAGTTACTCCAGAAAAAGGTGGTACCGTGCACCTGGGTTTGCCGGTTTTTAATACGGTACAAGAAGCCGTAAAGGCTACAGGCGCTGATACGTCAGTGATTTATGTGCCGGCACAGTTTTGCAAAGATTCGATTCTGGAAGCGGCTTTTGCTGGTATCAAGTTGATTGTTTGTATCACTGAGGGCGTACCAACGCTGGATATGCTGCTGGTGAAGCACAAGTGTGATGAGTTGGGCGTGCGCTTAATAGGTCCGAATTGCCCTGGAGTAATTACACCGGGCGAATGCAAAATTGGTATTCAGCCGGGCTATATCCATCAGCCGGGTAAAGTGGGCATTGTATCGCGCTCGGGTACGCTTACCTATGAGGCGGTTAAGCAAACGACGGATGCGGGTTTTGGTCAGTCCACCTGTGTTGGTATTGGTGGTGATCCAATTCCGGGCTCAAGTTTTGTGGATATGCTGGAGTTGTTTGAACAGGATGAGCAAACCGAAGCCATTGTCATGATTGGTGAGATTGGCGGTACTGCCGAAGAAGAAGCAGCTGTGTATATCAAACAGCGGGTTACTAAACCAGTGGTTGCCTATATTGCAGGGGTGACAGCGCCTCCTGGTAAACGCATGGGGCATGCTGGGGCTATCATTGCTGGCGGCAAGGGCTCAGCGGAGGATAAGTTTGCTGCGCTTGAAGATGCCGGAGTGACCACCGTGCGTTCGCTAGCAGAAATAGGGACAGCCATAGCAAAAGTGACTGGTTGGCAAATTAAGTAACAGGTTACAATAGCCAAAGCCGCCAACAGGCGGCTTTTTTCATTAAGGTTGCAGCTGCATGAAGTCACTCTCAAAATCACAGATTATGGCGCTAGGTTTTATGACCTTTGCCTTGTTTCTCGGAGCGGGAAACATTATTTTTCCAGCCGCGGCAGGCGTGCAATCAGGCAGCCAGCTATGGTTAGTGGCAGTGGGGTTTTTGCTGACTGGTGTAGGACTGCCGCTGGCTACAGTTATAGCTTTAGCCAAGGTGGGCGGTGGCTTGCAAACATTGACGGCACCTATAGGCGTGCGTGCAGGAACGGTGTTTGCCATTATGGTCTACTTGGCTATCGGTCCTTTCTTCGCCACGCCGCGCACTGCAGTGGTCGCCTATGAAATAGGAATAGTGCCTTTTTTCGGTGAGCATTGGTGGCTATTACTGCTGTTTAGCAGCCTGTACTTTGCAACAGTGCTTTATTTGGCGCTTAACCCCAATAAAATACTGGTGCGAATCGGTCAGTTCATTACTCCAGTCTTATTGGCTGCCCTTGTATTGCTTGGCTTGGCGACGTTATTCAATCCTGCTGGAAGCTTGGGTGAAGCAAGCGGTCATTATGCCAGCCAGCCCATGACGCAGGGTTTTCTCGATGGTTATTTAACTATGGATGCCTTGGGTGCTCTGGTATTTGGCGTGGTCATTGCCGGAACAATCCGTAGTCAGGGCGTTACTGAGCTTAAGCAAATCACGCGTTATTCTATTTATGCTGGGCTTATTGCTGCGCTTGGTTTGTCTGTGGTGTATGTGTCTTTATTTTATCTTGGCGCAACCAGCCACCAGATTGCTGCGGATGCAACAAATGGCGGACAGGTTTTAGCTATCTACGTGCATTATGCTTTTGGTGATTGGGGTATTTTACTGTTGTCCGTGGTTATTACTCTTGCCTGTTTAACCACCGCCACTGGACTGCTGGCTGCCTGTGGAGAATACTTTAAGTGGTTGTGGGGTATTCGCTATCAAAGAACAGTGGTGTTTTTTGCGTTGTTTAGCTTGGTGGTTGCCAATCAAGGTTTGACCCAGCTGATTAAGGTGTCAGTACCAGCCTTGGTGGGCCTGTATCCATTAGCGATAGTGTTGGTGTTGTTAAGTTTTTTAAAACCAATTTGGCATAACCCCGGACGTGTATTTAAGTCCGTCTTATTGATGACGCTGGTTTTTGGGTTGGTCGATGCATTAGTGGTGGCGGGAGTTGATTGGCAGTTGCTGACAGTTTTCCAGCAGTTACCCTTGGCACACAAACAGATGGCCTGGGTGCTTCCAGCCTGTGCGCTGGTAGTTGTATTAACATTGCTGGACAGGAAGCACCCTAATGTGAACAAACAGGCGCACACACCACTGGATTAGGACATATCAGCGTTTGAAGGTAATTATTATGGTGGCAATGCTCATACTGGCAGGCATATTTGTTTTTCTATTGAGTTGGCTTTGGTTGATTTGGCGTGCATTCATATTTAAGCCTTTTTGGGGCTTGGCTGTGGTGTTGCCACCTTTTATAGTTATTTTTTTGCTGCTGCACTGGCGTAGGGCGGTGTTGCCCTTAATATCGCTGTTTGTTGGCGCGGGTTTGCTGGCGGCAGGCAGCTACCAGTTGGCTACCGAGCAACCGGAGAAGTGGCAAAAATTAATGGCGTGGAATTGGTTTGCGACTGGGGATGCGCAGGCTTGGGGCGGTGAAGGAC
>LFTS01000251.1 GCA_001513435.1 Gammaproteobacteria bacterium DTU040 | reverse complement strand
GCTTGAACCCGAACCCTTTTAGCTTGGTCATGGCGTCACCACCCTTACTGCCCCAGGTTCAGGAATAATCATATTCAAGTGCTCAACCGCCAAACTTTCAATGCGGTTATGTGCAGTCCAAGTACTGTGTTCCAACACCAGTCGACCCCAGTCGGCTTGCAACTTGTCCCGTTTGCTCATTTCGACAAACAAGGAATTAAGCATATTGCGACTTTCATTAGCCGCATAAGCCACCAACACTGCCGTTGAAATTACGGCGACAAACAGCACCAGCACGGCTACAGCGGCTAGGGATGTGTGGCGATATAGAGGCATACTCATCGTAATTTCTCCGCCACACGCATGACCGCACTGCGTGACCTTGGGTTTGCGCGAATCTCTGCTTCGCTGGCATAGCTTGGTTTACCCAACAATTTTAACTGTGGCTCAAACTTTTCTGGCATCACAGGCAGGTGTCTGGGCAAGTTATCCGGCTCGCCTTTAATTAAGCGACGCATAAAATTTTTAACAATACGGTCTTCCAAGGAATGAAAGCTAATGACAACTAAGCGTCCACCTATCGCCAAACTATCCACGGCCGCTTGCAGCCCCTGCTCCAAATCACCTAGCTCGTTATTGACCTGAATACGCAACGCCTGAAAAGTACGCGTTGCTGGATGCTTACCTTTTTCCCATGCGGGATTGGCTACGCTAAGTACTTCTGCTAAATCTGCAGTGTGGGTAAAGGGTTTTTCTTCACGACGTTTAACTACCGCGCTAGCCATACGTTTGGCAAAGCGCTCTTCGCCGTACTCTCTAAAAACCCGCGCAATGTCCTCTACGCTCGCCGCTGCAATCCATTGGGCTGCGCTCATGCCCTGACTGGGGTCCATGCGCATATCTAAAGGACCGTCTTGGTTAAAGCTAAATCCACGCTCAGCATCGTCCAGCTGCGGTGAAGAGACACCCAAGTCCAGCAAAACGCCATCAACCTGACCTTTCAACCCGCGCTCAGCCAGCTCATCATCCATCTGTGCAAAACTACGTTGCACAATGGCAAAGCGTGCATCCTGCTGCGCTAACTCAACACCTGAAGCAATGGCTTGCGGATCCTTATCAAAGCCCAACAAGCGGCCTTGTTCCGCTAATTTTTGTAGAATCAGTCGGCTGTGACCACCACGACCAAATGTGCCATCCACATAGCATCCGCTGGGCTGCACATTAAGTGCTGCAACAGCCTCATTCAGCAGTACAGTGATGTGGTTATATGGACTCGTCATGATTACAAAACCAAGTTCATTAAGTCATCAGGTAAGTAATCTGGCTCTTGAATAGCTGCCAAATCGCTTTCTAGCAACTCATTCCATGTGTCTTCATCCCAAAGCTGAAACTTATGCAGCTGACCCACTAGGATCACCCGTTTTTCCAGCTGGGCGTGTTCGCGCAAACGCGTTGGTATTAACAAACGACCGTTGCTGTCTAGGTCTAAATCCACCGCGCTACCTATCAGTAAACGGTTTAAACGGCGAGTTTCAGGGCGCAACGACGGCATACGACTCAATTCTTGTTCGATTCGTTCCCACTCATTTAAAGGGTAGATACACAGGCAAGGGTCAGCGAGGTCAATGGTTATCACCAATTGACCCTCACTACGCTCATCAAGCTCTTCACGATACCGACTCGGCATCGCAAGGCGCCCTTTAGCGTCTAAATTGATTGCGCTGGTTCCTCGAAACACTGTTTTTACCCTTAGAAGGTTTGGCGAATTTGGAAAAAACCCACTTTTTCCCACTTTGCGCCACTTCCGCACACTATATGAATCAAAAGGGTAGAGCGTCAAGTTAAAACAGGCGAAAAACCCTTAACTGGCGGTAACTTAGGAGTTTTTGCTTATGTGTCACTGAATGCGAACCAGCTCTCATTTTGCCAAGCCATTGCAGCTCAACACGCTAGCATCGCAAGTTAAAGTGAATTATCAAGAGAGGCGTTTTTAACGTAAACGTCAGGGCAACTCACGTTAAGAAAAGAAGAAAGCAGAGTCAGTCGATAAGCCGGGTTCTGTCGTGAACAGTCATTCCTCTAGGACAGCCGTCACCGACTGCCTCAAGCAACCTACCCGAATCCAGCGCGGGCCACGCCGATGGATTCCTATTTGGTCTTGCTCCCAGCGGGGTTTACCTAGCCACGGACTGTTACCAGCCGTGCGGTGCGCTCTTACCGCACCTTTTCACCCTTACCGGCACTTGCGTGCTTAGGCGGTATTTTCTGTGGCACTTTCCGTAGACTCGCGTCTCCCAGGTGTTACCTGGCGCTTTGCCCTATGGAGCCCGGACTTTCCTCCCTTCCTTTATCAAAGATAAAGAAACAGCGACTGTTTGACTGACTCTGCTGCGCAAGGGTACGATTCCTTTGCTTTTTGCGCAACCTATATCAATAACACATACCTATAATAACAAGCACGCATGCACCCTGCGCCAGCTAGCCTAATAAAGGCTTCAGTAATATTTCACTTTACCCAGCTTTTCATGCATGCCGTGTCTGACTCAACAATACGTTTTTTTGCGCTCGGAGAGCCCATCGCATGAATGCAATCCTCAATAGCTTAGTCAGTTTGCTAAATATGGAAACCATCGAAGAAAACCTCTTTCGCGGCGCTAGCCAAGATCTGGGTTTTCGCCAGTTATTTGGCGGCCAAGTTTTAGGTCAAGCCCTTTCGGCGGCCAGTAAGACAGTCGACTCAGCACGGCAAGCCAACTCATTACATGGCTATTTTTTACGTGCCGGCGATCCAAACAAACCGGTGGTCTACCAAGTAGAACGGGTGCGCGATGGCGCAACCTTTAGTACAAGGCGTGTAATGGGCATTCAAAATGGTCAGCCTATTTTCGCTTGCAGCGCATCTTTCCATATCCATGAAGAAGGTTTCCGCCACCAGACCTGCATGCCTGATGTCCCGCCCCCAGAAGAGCTCATTCCCGAGCAAGACTTAGCACCACAGTTAGCGCAGGCGCTGAGCGAAGAAAAGCAAATCAAAATGTTGCGCGACAAGCCCATTGAAACGCGTGCAGTTCAAGTACTTGACCCGTTGCACCCAGAAAAAAGCGACCCTATTAAGCAAGTCTGGTTTAAAGCCAACGGTGCATTGCCCGATGACCCAGCGCTGCACAAATACCTGCTGGCTTACGCTTCTGATTTTGGTCTATTGACTACCTCGCTACTGCCACACGGTGCATCGATTTGGCAGCCGCAAATGCAGGTTGCCAGCCTCGACCACGCCATCTGGTTTCACGAAGAAGTGCGTCTCGATGACTGGCTGCTCTACTCAACGGATAGTCCTTGGACTGGAGGCGCTAGAGGCTTTTCACGCGGCAGTATTTTCACCCGTGACGGCAAGCTGGTAGCCTCGGTTGCGCAAGAGGGGCTTGTTCGCGTACGTAACGACTGGCTCAACAAAAGCTGTGCGGAGTAAAATATGAAAGATTTTCTACAACAGTGCCAACACTGGGTATTTGATATGGACGGCACCCTGACCCTTGCCGTGCATGACTTTGAACACATCCGCCAGCAGCTAGACATCCCGCCGACTGCCGATATCTTAGAACACCTAGCCAGCTTGCCCACAGCTGAAGCACAGGCTAAGCATGCATGGCTACTAGAGCACGAGCATGAACTGGCTGCTAATTCGCAGCCGGCACCAGGGGCACACGAACTGGTAACCCAATTACATCAGGAAGGCCGCCAACTGGCTATATTAACCCGCAACGCACACAGCCTTGTTGAAGTGACGCTGGAGGCCATTGGTTTGAAGCCGTTCTTTCAACCACAAAATATTTATGGCCGCGAACAGGCACAACCTAAGCCCAGCCCTGATGGTATGCTAAAGATCGCACGAAACTGGCAGGTCTGCCCCAGTAAGCTTATTATGGTTGGCGACTTTCATTTCGACTTAACCAGCGCCAAACACGCAGGCGCACGCAGCATTTTAGTAAACACGCCAACCAATCTTTGGCCTAAGCTCACTGACTTATACGTGCCTGATTGCTTCGCGTTGCTGAAGCAGGTTAAACAACCCACTGGATAACAGAGGCTCAATAATGCAGAAGGTGTTTTTGTACTCTGCTGCACTGATCTTCAGTTGTTTGACCTCTTTAACTCACGCACAACAGCCTAAAGAGCTGATCATTGGATTTGATGATTTCCCACCTATCACTTACGTCGATGAGCAGGGCCAAAGCCAAGGTACTGCGCTCAATTACGCGCAACAAGTGCTTGAAGAATTGGGTTACAGGGTTAAGTTTCGCGCCCTGCCTTCTGCTCGCTTATATAAGGAGCTTATCAGTGGCAAAGTCGATATTTGGATGGGCGCTCTGGGCAAATCCGAATTAAAAAACCACATACTAGAAAGCCGTTACAGCATTGAGCAAATAAACCTTGCTCTTTACTACCCTTTAGAACAAGTGACACCAAACTTACCTTACGACTTAAAGAATAAAAAAATCATTACCATTAAAGGCTTTAGCTACTGGGAAAAAGTGAATACTTGGCTCAACGACAAAGATCTCAACATCAAGGTTATTCAAGCCTCATCACACACCTCTGCCATTGCAATGCTACTTAAAAAGCGCGGAGACTTTTTGCTCAGTTACCAGGAACCTATGTCTTTCACCCGACAAGCTCTTGGCATTGAAAGCCTGCAACTCCCTTTTATAGTGCTGCAGAAAATCCCTTTAAGCTTTATTTTATCTAAACAAACCCCACACGCGCACAGCATCATGCAAGCCATTGACGCCCACCTGGCCCAATCAGGGCTGCACATACTAGAAACAGAAAAGGAGCCTTAAGGCTCCTTTAATCTGTGTTCGGCGGTAAACAATGTGTGTTGCTGCCTGTCTACAACTGCTAGGTAAGCTGTTGTGCGCCAATTAAGTGATTGGGTAAACCGCTTAATGTCTAAACCCTCGGTAAAGGATTTCTCATCTGGCTGAGCATGCCCTGAACATGAGGCTAGTATAGATTAATTGCACAGGTTAATTATTGCTTAGTGTGCAAAAAAAACACCCTTAGCAACAACCAATTGCACAAACACAACAAATAACGCAATATAATCCCACAAACACATCAGCCCACGGCATTTATTATGGAAAAACTAGACAGATACGACATTCTCATCCTTGCTGCGCTACAAAAGGATTCCAGCATCTCCAATCAAGAGTTGGCCGACCTTATTAGCTTATCTCCCTCCCCTTGCTCTAGACGAGTGAAACAGCTGGAAGAAAGCGGTTACATTCAACGCCAAGTCGCTATTCTGGATCGCAAAAAACTAGGTCTCACCCTAACAGCCTATGTACTGATAGGCATGGATCGCCATACGCCTGAACGCTTTGCCAACTTTCAAAAAAAAATTAGCCAATGTCCCGAAGTGCTCGAATGCAGCTTAATTACGGGCATGGAAGCTGATTACCAACTCAAGGTAATAGTGCCCGACATGGACCACTACCAGAAATTCTTGCTGGAAAAACTTACGCGCATCGAAGGCGTTACCAGTGTACGTTCCAGCTTTGTGCTAGATCACATACAATCCACCACCCAGCTACCGCTCGAACACTTAAAAAACTTTTAAACTTTACGCAATCAGGATTAGCGAAATATGCAGCTTTAATCCTATTGCCTCGTTCGGTAGGCTGGTTTATTTCTAACTTAACGGTTTGAAGGGCTAGCAGTAGGCTGGCTGCTCAACTTTTTCTCTCTTATTTTTTCCGACAAAAGAGCGAGTAATTCTAATGGAAACCGAGGTATTTGAAGAACTCATGGTGACGTTTTTAGTCTCTGGGTTGATTTTATTTATGGCGTTTATTGTTTGGGATTTGGCAAAGAAATCTAAAGCCGGTCGTTTTGGCACCGCGGTATTATTTTTCGCCCTCGGCCTAGGTGTACTTGGTTTTATTATTAAAACCGTACTGATGGCCGTATTGGATCTGTAAAACCTAGCGACTCACAGATTCATGCCGCCACTGCCCCAACGCTAAACCCGCCAATGACCACTGTCCAATTCGCACCCTTACCAAACGCAAGGTAGGCAGCCCTACTGCTGCGGTCATTCGTCTAACCTGACGGTTTTTGCCTTCACAAATAGTTAGCTCCAGCCAGTGCGTTGGAATACTCTGACGAAAACGTACCGGCGGATTGCGCGGCCATAAATCAGGCTCATCTATTAAACGCACTTGAGCAGGCAGGGTCAGTCCATCTTTTAGCTCAACACCGGCCGCCAGCTGCGCTAGCTGTTCCGGTTGCGGCACACCTTCAACTTGCACCCAATAGGTTTTACTGAGTTTGTATTTGGGCTCGGCGATACGCGCTTGTAATGCACCGTCATTGGTCAGCAACAGCAATCCTTCACTGTCACGATCCAGTCGTCCTGCTGGATACACATTAGCCACATCAATAAAATCCTTTAGCGTTGGTCGCCCTTGCTCATCCGTAAATTGTGTCAACACACCATAGGGTTTATTAAACGCTATCAATACAGCAGCTTCTTGGCGCGTTAACCTTCGTTTTGCTTTACCAGCGCCGACCACAGCTTTTCTATTGCATCTATCCTTCACACCGATTCCCAAGCAGTTAGCTCAGCAGCAAAACGTTCAACCCAAGGCTCGGAGTCCTGCGCTTGGGTCACAGTTTCACTGGCATCCAAACGTAACATCTCCTGCAGTTCAACCAAGCCTAAAATCTCACACAGCTCATGCAATTGCTCACCGGCAGCACAAAAGGTTTCACCATAACTGGAATCACCCAAAGCAATAATACCTGCAGGACGACCTGCCCAGCTCGGCAAGCGTTCTTCTAGTTGAACCGTTAAAAGCTGTAATGCCGGCGGCATCTCGCCCATACCTGTGGTTGAACTGATAAACAGCAAAGCCTTGGGATCCGCTGCTACCAATTCATCTAACTGCCATTGCTGCTTATACTCAACCTGCACGCCGGCCTTAAGCAGCAACTCTACTGCGTGATAGGCCACCTCTTCTGCCGTTCCAAAAGCCGTTCCTGAAATAACTGCTAGTTGCACTGTTTTACCCTCACTTTACTGACCTGCAGTCCGACACCATGGCCTGTTCCTGTACTGCATTGTACGGATACGGCTTAATGCGGATTAAAAAAATAACGAGTTTCATTTAGTCTACCAGTTATGGCAGACTGCTTAACTTAATAAAGGCTTTGGGTATTATGCAAGAAACCGCTCCCATTCTCATCACAGGCGCCGCACAACGTATTGGCCTTCATTGCGCCAAGCGTTTGGTCGCCGACGGTTACTCAGTCATTATCAGTTACCGCAGTGAACACGAACAGCTAGAACAGCTGACCCAGCTGGGTGTAACCTGCATCCAAGCAGATTTTTCCTGCGAAGCAAGCATTCTTGTATTTATTGAACAAATAAAGCGTCATACCTCTAATTTGCGCGCTATTATTCATAACGCCTCGATGTGGCAAGCTGACAACCATCCTTCTGCGCCGCAACCGCTTAGCCAATTATTCCATGTCCACATGCTTGCGCCTTACATGATTAATCTCGCTTGTGCGCCGTTGTTAGAACAAAGCCCTATCGCCGACATTATTCACATCAGCGACGATGTAACCCGCAGAGGCAGCAGCAAGCGTATCGCTTACAGCGCCACTAAAGCAGGAATGGACAATATGACCCTCTCCTTTGCCGCACGCTTTGCACCAAAGATTAAAGTAAATACTATCGCCCCCGCATTGATCATGCAGCACCCCAGCGATGCTGAGCCGTATTTACAACAGGCAAAAAACAAATCTGTCATGCAAACCATTCCCGGCCCCAATGTGGTCTACCAAACATTAAAATACTTACTTGACTGCCCCTATACTACCGGCACGACCTTAACCCTAAACGGCGGTCGCCACCTGCTATAACAAGGAGACACTCTGTGTGTAACGATCTTGCAAAACACTATCAACAAATCTTGCTCGGCCTAGGGGAAGATCCGGAGCGAGAAGGTTTACGCGACACTCCTATGCGCGCGGCCAAGGCCATGCAATACCTGTGTAACGGCTATGAAAAAAGTCTCGACGAAATCGTCAACAATGCGCTGTTTGAATCCAGCAGCGAAGAAATGGTCATCGTGCGCGATATCGAGCTGTATTCTCTATGCGAACACCACTTGCTGCCTTTTATTGGTAAGGCTCATGTTGCCTATATACCGACTGGCAAAGTTCTTGGCCTGTCTAAGATAGCTCGCATCGTAGATATGTATGCCCGGCGTCTGCAAATTCAAGAAAACCTCACCCGCCAAGTGGCAGAAGCGGTGCAATCCGTAACCGGAGCAGCAGGAGTGGGCGTGGTTATCGAAGCCAAACACATGTGCATGATGATGCGCGGCGTAGAAAAGCAAAACTCCGTCATGACCACCTCCGCCATGCTCGGCAGCTTTCGCCGCTCAGGCAACACCCGACAAGAGTTTTTACAGCTTATTCGGAATCACTGAACATGTTTGATTTAAAGCCGGGTCTGGCTAAAATTCGCATCAAAAATCTGCGCTTGCGTACCTACATTGGCATTAATGATGATGAAATCCGCAACAAACAGGATGTACTCATTAATATCACCCTAGTGTACCGCGCTAAAGACGCGGTAATCAGCAACAACATAGAAGACGCGTTAAATTACCGCAGCATTTGCAAAACGGTTATTGCGCTGGTTGAAAGCAAAAGCTTTGCACTTCTGGAACGCCTCACCCAAGAAGTGCTCGACTGCGTGATGAATTTTGAGCGAGTTGAGTTTGCTGAAGTCGAGATCGACAAACCCCATGCGCTGCGCTTTTCTGAGTCCGTCTCCATTACCCTAACCGCACAGCGTCATGCATAAAATACTGGCTCATTTCAAACTACGCCTACAGCTACCCACGCATTTGTTTGCCGACAGCTTGGCGTTTATTGAGCAACATTATCATTACCAGCCGCAAGCTTTTCTTAACGGTAGCATTACTAACCTAGCAGGCGAAAATCAGGGTTCCTGTAAAATACTGGGGCTAGCTCTTCTGGAAGGCTTAAGTACAGAAGAAGCCCTGTTAGCTTTTGGTGAGCATTACCGCCATGTACTAGCCAACCCAGTCGGACAAGAACATCAAAATATCCGCCAACTGTTATTAACAGGGCTCAACGCCGTTGCTTTTGAACAACTGCCCTTAAGTAGACGCTAAGTTATCCAGCCCCCACTGATAAAGCAGGTTTTTGCGTACACCCGTAATCTGTGCGGTCATGGCCGCGGCTTTTTTTAACGGCAATTCATTGCACAGCAGCTTAAGAATGCTTTGTGTATCGACGCTTATTTCATCGGTTGCTGCTTTTGTATCAACACCTTTCACTAACAACACGCACTCACCACGCTGCTGGTTAGTATCCGCGCCAATCCACTGCGCCAAGTCAGCCAAACTTGCTCTTTTGATAGTCTCAAAGGTTTTAGTCAGCTCGCGTGCCAACACCGCTTGACGCTCACCACCAAAGACTTCGGCCATTGCTCTAACTGAGTCCAGTACACGGTGCGGTGCTTCGTAGAAAATCATGGTGCGGCTTTCTTGCGTCAAACGTTGTAAGTATTTTTGCCGTGCACCTTCTTTAGCAGGTAAAAACCCTTCAAACGCAAAACGATCACAAGGCAGTCCGGCAGCCGATAAAGCAGTGATCGCAGCACTCACGCCTGGCACTGGTACCACTTTAATGCCCGCCGCATGCGCTTGTGCCACTAAGTGGTAGCCAGGGTCGGATATCAGCGGTGTGCCCGCGTCACTGATTAAAGCCACATTGGCGCCCTGCTCTATGCGCTGAAGCAAACTGCTGCTTTGCGCACGTTCATTGTGGTCATGACAGGCCACCAAAGGCGTGCTAATCGAGAAGTGTTGCAGCAAGCGGCTTGAGTGGCGCGTATCCTCTGCTGCTATCAGCTGCACCTCAGCCAAAACACGCAATGCTCGCGCAGTAATATCATCTAGATTACCTATGGGGGTAGCCACCACATATAAGCAGCCAGCAGCATTATTAAGGGCTTTGTCTTGCATTTGTTTTTCCAATAATAGTTTTAGAAGGAGATTATAACTTGAATGTGCACTAAGCATCGCAGCTTGGCCTTTGCTTAGGTACAATGTGCACCTTTCATACCTCTTGTTTGCTGTGGATTCTAGCTATGTTTAATCGTGCACCTTTACCTCTTACTTTAATCTGCACCGTCTTGTTAGCAGCATGTGCCGGAACGCCCGACAATCATGTTGGCACATTGCCAAGCCAAAAGTATGACGACGTTGATAAAACGCTGATGCTGGCCGAAAAGAAAAAAGGCTCCGAAGCGATAAACCTCTACCTCTCGGCGGTCGATCTCGCTTGGCAACAAGGCGACACACTTAAAGCAAGAACCCTGTTAGAGGCAATTAATTTAAGCGAAGCCTCCCCCGCACAGTTAATTTTTGCCTATACCCTGACGGCGGAGTTAGCCATAGCCCGCAAGCAACCTGAACTGGCATTACAAATTTTAAACAAGCCTGAATTTCAGCGTCTTACCGAATTACCGCTCAAACAACAAGCTCGTAGCCAACTTGCACGCGCTCAAGCCTTAGAAGATACAGGCCGCCCTTTAGCCGCCGCTCGGGAACGTATTTTTACAGCGCCCTATTTAACGGGCGAACAAGCCAATACAAACCATGAGCACATCTGGCAGCTCATTAGCCAATTACCAAGCACCCACTATCAAATACAAAACGAACCTGACCTTGACGGCTGGATAGAGTTAGCCAAAGTGACCAAAAGCACCGGCTCACTAGAACAAAAGCAACAGGAGATCCAACACTGGGTTGAAACTCATGCCAAACACCCTGCAGCCATTCAGCTCCCGCACGCACTACAAGCACTGCAACAACTTACCGTGCAACCCATTAAGCGAATTGCCGTCCTGCTGCCCACAGCAGATGCTAACCAAAACGTGGTCAACGCTATTCGTAACGGACTGCTCAGCGCCTATTACCACGCTCAAGAGACTGGCAAAACAGTACCTGAGCTGTTCTTTTATAACAGCAGTGAGCAGACCTCTTTGGGCCAGTTATACGGCGATTTACAAAGCAAAAACATTGACCTGCTGATTGGCCCTTGGGAAAAAGACACCGTAAAGCGATTAGCAGCACAAAAGCGTCTACCTGTTACAACGCTCGCGCTAAACTACGCAGAAACCTCCGAGCAAAGCCCACCCAATGAGTTATTTCAGTTTGGTCTAGCAGCTGAAGACGAGGCACGCATGGCTGCCGATCGCGCATGGGCTGACGGCAGACGCAATGTCATTATTTTAGTCCAGTCAGGTGAGTGGGGCCGGCGCGTACAGAATGCATTTAACCAACGCTGGCTCTCCCTTGGTGGACAAGTGGCAGGCTCACAAGCCATTGGACAGCCCATTGAGCTGGCACAGCAAATCGGCACACTGTTGCAGCTACGCGACAGCGAGGCACGCAGTAAAAGACTGCAGAATCTACTAGGTACCAAGTTATTCTCCAATCCCAGCCGCCGCCGCGATGTTGATTTTATCTTCCTAGCCGCCAGCCCTTTGCAGGCACGGCAGATCCAACCCACGCTAAGATTTCAATATGCGGGCGATCTGCCCATTTACGCCACGTCTTCTCTTAACCCCAGCTCACAAGACAGCGGTATTCAACAAGATCTTGAAGGTATATTCCTAACCGAAATCCCTTGGCTGTTTAATACTGATGATCCCCTGCGCCAGCAAATTATTACTCGCTGGCCAGAAGCTGATGCGTTCATGGGCCGTTTTTACGCTATGGGAGCGGACGCTTACCAGCTTGCTTTGCAATTACAACAGCTCAAAGCATTGCCCAACAGCAAAACCGAGGGTTATACCGGCTCATTGCAACTTAATCAGCAACAGCAAATCGAAAGAACTTTATATTGGGCGAAAATAAAACAAGGAAAAGCAGTTCCCGTTTTGGAAGATGAATAGCACGATACTCGTTGGCAAACACGCCGAGCATTACGCCACGCGTTTTCTCATTGACCAAGGTCTCAAGCTCGTTGAACGCAACTGGCGTTGCCGTTACGGCGAGATTGATCTGATCATGCTGGATCGTGCTACCCTAGTATTCGTTGAAGTTCGCTATAGAAAAAGCACCACCTTTGCTGAACCACTTGAGAGCGTTAACCGAGCCAAACAGCAAAGAATTATCGCTACAGCCCACGCGTTTTTACAAAAAAACAGCAGCTGGCAAGAGCATGATTGTCGATTCGATGTGGTAGCCGCCAAGAGCAGCAATCAAACATACAGTTTCGATTGGGTGCAGCATGCTTTTGAAGCCCTATAGCTCGATATAGATAGCGCTCGCAATTCATTATTTTTAGAAGAAGTAATCAACATGCAAAACCGTATCCAACAAATGTTTAAAGCCAGCATTGAAACCAAGCAAAAAGCCTTAGACGTTTTACCTGATTCCATTGAGCAAGCCAGCATTCTCATGGTCAATTCGTTACTCAATGAAGGCAAAATACTTGCCTGCGGTAACGGTGGTTCAGCGGGTGATTCGCAGCATTTTTCATCCGAGCTGCTTAATAGGTTTGAGCGTGAACGCCCAAGCTTGCCTGCCATTGCATTAACTACTGACAGCTCAACCATTACCTCTATTGCCAACGATTACAGCTATGAAGAGATTTTTTCCAAACAAATTCGTGCACTAGGCCGTGACGGTGATGTACTGCTGGCTATTTCCACCAGTGGCAACTCGGCTAACGTTATTCAAGCCATTCACGCAGCGCACGACCGCAATATGCAGGTGGTAGCGCTTACTGGGCGAGACGGTGGCAACATAGCGCCTTTATTATTGCCTGATGACGTTGAAATACGCGTACCTTCAAACGTCACTGCACGCGTGCAAGAAGTCCACTTGCTGGCCATACACTGCCTATGTGATCTGATTGATAACCATCTTTTTGGGTGTGAAGAATGATACGTAAACTTATTATTTTAGTCGCTAGCCTAGCCGTCCTCAGCGCATGCAGTGGTCGTAGCCTAGGTAACAAACTCGATGATCAATTTATTGCCCCCGCAGTAACCGCTGCAATTAAAGAAGCACACGTGGATCTAAACCGTCCCACCTCTGTGATCTCACTAACCAGCTACAATGGTGTTGTGCTGCTGGTAGGTCAAACACCCACGGCTGAGCTTAAGCAGCGCGCAATGACTGCCGCACAGCAGGTTGATGGCGTGAAAAAAGTTCATAATGAAATCACCGTAGAGCAGCCAATCACGGGGCTTATTCGCAGCAACGATGCCTTACTAACTTCTAAGGTGAAAGCACGCCTCATTGGGGATGCTGATGCGCCAGCATCTAGGGTGAAAGTTATCACTGAGAATGGCGTTGTTTACTTACTGGGCATCGTTGATCACAACCAAGCAAAGTACATTACCGATGCAGTTCGCCATGTTGGCGGCGTACAAAAAATTGTTAGGCTATTTGAATACGTCGATTAATCGCAGCGTAACTCATAAAAAAAGCCTTTTCGCTTAACGCAAAAAGGCTTTTTTATTCCTTATAGTTCAGTAGGCTAAATCCGCAATCAACCCGCTACCTCTCTATTTAACAATTCGCAGACTCGGTTTGCCACCACCAGGCGTTGTAGGTGGCTCAGGCGGCTCTGGTTCATCCGCCTCTGAACTTGCTTGTTTTGTCTCTGCTATCTTTTCGTCAGCAACGGAATTGATATCGCCTAATTCAGCCTCAAAAAACATACCTTGACCATTTTCTTGCGCATAAATAGCTAGCACCGCATAAATAGGAATATAAATTTGGCGGGCTATACCAGCAAAACGCGCTTCAAAGCAAATGGCGTCATCATCAATATTTAAATTACGCACTGCGCTTGGTGAAAAATTAAGCACCAGCTGACCATTTTCACCATAGCCTTCAGGTACTTGTACGTTTGGCAAATCAACAGCTACTAGCACATAGGGCGTGCAGTCATTATCAACTATCCATTCATACAGCGCGCGTATCAGATAAGGTTTGCTTGATTTCATAATTATGCTTAAGCACGCATAAGGCGTTCTGCTTCTGAAAGACTGGCTTGAAATGCATCACGAGCAAAATTCCGCTCCATATAATCCAGCAATGGTTGAGCTGCTTTTGGTAGCTCAATACCTAAAATAGGTAAACGCCATAGTAAGGGTAACAAGCTGCAGTCAACCAGTGTCAGCTCATCGCTCATAAAGTACTCTTTATTAGCAAAGACTGGAGCTACACCAATTAAACTCTCACGCAGCTCTTTACGCGCTTTATTGCGCGCTGGTTCTTTAGCTTTAGCATCCAGAATAGTATCTGCTTGCACACACCAGTCACGCTGTACGCGTTCAGCCAGCATGCGCGTATTTGCGCGCGCTACCGGATATACAGGCAACAAAGGCGGATGCGGGTAACGTTCATCCAGATACTCCATAATTACGCGAGTATCATACAGAGCCAGATCACGATCGACTAAGGTTGGTACAGAAGCATAAGGATTTACCTCAGCTAAATACTCAGGACTCTCGCCGCTGAGGACATCAAAAATATCTGCAGCAACTCCTTTTTCAGCTAATACCAAGCGAATCCGATGCGAATATTGACATATAGGATCAGAATAGCAGCCTAATTTGTTTGGGGCAGCCATTACCTCCCTCCTTAAAGCTTAGTGAAACAAACAACAGAAACTTACGTTCTTACAAAGACGCAAAATGCACGCGACCAAGAGACCGCGTGCATTTCACTCATTCATGACGAGCTCTTACTTAATATCTTTCCAGTATTCACGCTTCAACAAGTAAGCAAATACAAAGAAAATTACTAAGAAAATCAGAACGTAAGTACCAATACGCTGACTTTTTAGCTTCACCGGATTCGCCGAATACTCTAAGAAAGTAACCAAATTCTTAATAGTTTCATCGAACTCAGCCGCTGACATTGAACCAGTACCTGGCTCAATAGTTAGCGTAGTACAAGCTTCATCAGCACAAACCTGATTACCTTGCAGTGCAACCAACACGTTAGGCATACCCACGTCTTTGAACACTTTGTTGTTAGCGCCAAAAGGACGTGACTTATCTTCGTAGAAAGTACGCATGTAGTTGTACAGCCACTCAGAACCACGTACGCGGGCAATCATGGTTAAGTCAGGTGGTACAGCACCAAACCACTGCTTAGCTTGAGCATCAGTCATGGCGGATTTCATATGATCACCGATTTTTGCATCAGTGAACACAATGTTCTCCATCATTTGTTCTTCGCTTATACCCAAGTCATTAGCTACACGTTCATAGCGCTGGAATTTAGCACCATGACAACCCATGCAGTAGTTAGCAAAGGTTTTTAGACCGTCTTGCATAGCCGCTTTATCAGTTAAATCGATATTAACTTTATCCAGCGGGTATGCTCCATCCGCTGCAAAACCAAACATTGGCAGTGCAGCGAAAATCAATGCAACAATTTTCTTTTTCATTAGCCTGTCACCCTTTCTGGAACCGGTTTGGTTTTTTCCATTCTGGTGTAGAAAGGCATCAGAATGAAATACGCGAAATAAAGAATGGTACAGATACGTGCTAATAAAGTACGTTCAGGGGTTGGCGCTAATACACCCAGCACTCCAAGAATTACAAAGGAGATACAGAACACCCACAACCATATTTTGCTCATCCAACCTTTGTAACGCATAGACTTAACCGGACTACGGTCTAACCATGGCAGAACAAACAGAACTGCAATAGCACCGCCCATGGCAACAACGCCCATCAGCTTATCTGGCACTGCACGCAAAATCGCGTAGAAAGGAGTGAAATACCACACAGGTGCAATATGTTCTGGTGTCTTCAGTGAGTTCGCCTGCTCAAAGTTTGGACGTTCCAAGAAGTATCCGCCCATCTCCGGCATAAAGAACACAACGAAACAGAAGACAAACAAGAATACCACCACACCAACAATATCTTTCACTGTGTAGTAAGGGTGGAAAGGAATACCGTCTAAAGGTACACCGTTTTCATCTTTCAGCTTCTTGATATCAACACCGTCTGGGTTGTTGGAACCTACTTCATGCAGCGCTAGGATGTGCAATACAACCAGAGCCAGCAATACAATAGGCACAGCTACAACGTGCAGTGCGAAGAAGCGGTTTAGTGTAATACCTGAAATCAGGTAGTCACCACGAATCCACTCGGTTAAGTCAGCACCAATCACTGGAATAGCGCCAAACAGCGAGATAATTACCTGCGCCCCCCAATAGGACATTTGCCCCCAAGGTAGCAAGTAACCCATAAAGGCTTCTGCCATGAGTGCTAAGTAAATCAGCATACCGAAGATCCACACCAGCTCACGCGGCTTCTGGTATGAGCCATAAAGCAGACCACGGAACATGTGCAAATAAACAACGACAAAGAAAGCTGAAGCACCGGTTGAGTGCAAGTAGCGTAAAATCCATCCGTACTCAACATCACGCATGATGTATTCGACCGATGCAAAAGCGCCTTCTGCGGACGGCTCATAGCTCATGGTGAGCCATACACCCGTAAGTAATTGGTTAACCAATACGAGCAGCGCTAAGGAACCAAAGAAGTAGTAGAAGTTAAAGTTCTTCGGTGCATAATACTTGGATAGATGGTCTTCCCACATTTTAGTTGCAGGAAAGCGAGCGTCGATCCACTCCATGAATTTACTCATCATTATGCTGTCTCCTCATCTATACCAACAATGACAACGTCATCAGTCTCATAGGAATACGGAGGCACTGGCAAATTCAATGGTGCAGGCTGAGCTTTGTATACACGCCCGGCCAAGTCATAGCGCGAACCGTGGCATGCACAGAAGTATCCGCCAATCCAATCAGGCCCCAAGTCAGCAGGCGCAACTTCTGGACGATATGTAGGCGCACATCCAAGGTGAGTACAGAGTCCAATAACGATCAATATCTCTGGACGAATTGAACGGTGTTTAGGGTCTACATAACTAGGCTGTTCAGACTCTTTAGAGTCTGGGTCTGCCAAGGTTGGCTCGAGT
>LFTS01000248.1 GCA_001513435.1 Gammaproteobacteria bacterium DTU040 | reverse complement strand
GTGTCAAACAGGCGCGTTACGGATATGGCTTGCGTTATACAGCTAAAACTTGGCAGCTATGGACCAGCAAAACCGGCTGGCAAAGTATTCACCTATCGGCACAAACAATGGTGTTGCCTTGGCTATTGGTTATTTATTATCGCAAGCCTGAGCAACGCTTTTCCCGTGCTTTGGTTGTGCCTTGGCATGTGCTGGATGCAGAAAGCCACCGCAAACTGCGGGTGCAGCTGCGGTTTTTAGCGTGAGTGTTTAATAGTCAGGTTGCAGGATGGTTTCTTTAGCAACGGCAGAACAGTTTGGGTAGTCTAGATTATAATGTAAGCCGCGGCTTTCTTTACGCTGCATGGCCGACTGAATAATCAGATCAGCAACCAGCACCAGATTTCTAAGTTCGAGCAAGTCACGGCTGACGCGATAGTTGCTATAAAACTCATCAATCTCACTTAACAATAGTTTGACTCTGTGTTGCGCGCGGATAAGTCTTTTATTAGTGCGCACGATACCAACGTAATCCCACATAAAGTGGCGCAGCTCATTCCAGTTATGCGAAATCACAATATCTTCATCGGAGTCGGTGACTAAGCTGGCATCCCAGTTAGGTAGAAAGTTGGGTTGTTTGATTTTGTCTAGTTGTTGGCTGATATGTTCAGCGGCAGAGCGGGCATAAACAAAGCACTCCAATAATGAGTTGCTGGCCATGCGGTTGGCGCCATGTAAGCCGGTAAAGCTGGTTTCGCCAATAGCATAGAGGCCTTCCACATCGGTACAGCCATGCTGATTAATCACCACGCCGCCGCAGGTATAGTGCGCGGCAGGTACTACAGGAATAGGCTGGCTGGTGATGTCTATGCCAAAAAAAAGACAGCGCTCATAAACGGTAGGGAAGTGCTCTTTGATAAAATCAGCGGATTTATGGCTGATATCCAAATACACGTGATCAAGCCCTAAGCGCTTCATTTCATGGTCAATGGCGCGCGCTACGATATCTCGCGGTGCTAACTCTAAACGCTCATCAAAGCGTTTCATAAAGCGCTCGCCATTAGGTAGCTTAAGAATAGCGCCTTCACCGCGTAACGCCTCAGTAATTAAGAAGTTTTTTGCTTTAGGGTGGTACAGGCAGGTTGGGTGGAATTGATTAAACTCCAAATTACCAACCCGGCAGCCCGCACGCCAGGCCATGGCAATCCCGTCACCGCTAGCTCCGTCAGGGTTGCTGGAATACAAGTAAACACGCGCAGCACCACCGGTAGCCAGAATCACAAAGCGTGCAGCATGGGTGTCTACTTGGTTGGTTTGTGCATTCAGGACGTAAGCGCCTAAGCAGCGATTGCCTTGGCGGTTCAGCTTTTTGTCAGTGATTAAGTCAACCGCGGTTTGGTGTTCTAACAGTTGAATATTCTCACGTTCTTTGGCTTTGCTGCTTAAAGCATTAAATACTGCCGCGCCCGTCGCATCAGCGACATGGATAATGCGACGATGGCTATGGCCACCTTCGCGCGTCAGGTGATAAGCAAATTGCTGCTGACCTGTTTCATCAGCGGGGTTGCGGGTAAAGGGCACGCCTTGCTCTATCAGCCAATTAATCGCGGCTTGGCTGTTTTCAACGGTAAAGCGTACGGCTTCTTCATGGCACAGGCCCGCACCGGCAACGAGTGTATCTTGGACGTGTGATTCGATACTGTCGCTAATATCCAGCACTGCGGCAACACCCCCCTGTGCCCAAGGCGTGGAGCCATCAGCAAGTTTGCCTTTGCTGAGAACGGCAATTTTTAGGTGATGTGGCAATGTGAGTGCTGCAGTAAGTCCAGCAGCACCGCTGCCAATAATTAGCACATCGTGCTGGTATGTTTCGCTCATAAAATTAAGATGCCCATGCATTTTTTTAGCTACGCTAGTATAGCCCTGTAGACTGTAGGAAAAACTTTTTTTTAATTTTGAAAACTGAAAAATGCATTGAATTAGAAATAAAGCTTTGAACTTTTTTGGTAAAGCAGTGCTCAATAGACTAGGTTATTAAAATGCCATTAATAAAAATGCGGTTAATAAATGGAGAAATCTTGCAGCAAGCGCTTGCGCAAGATTTGATGGTAGTCAGTAGGCGTTTAATTGAGGGCAGTATGGCGCCATACAGAATGAAGAATATAAAAATAAATACCTACTCGGGGTCTAACTAATGACCGCTGATGATGATAGGCAGCTCGTAGCACGGGTGCAGAAAGGTGATAAACGTGCTTTTGATCTGTTGGTGTTGAAGTATCAAAGTCGAATTTTAGCCTTGGTTGTGCGCTTTGTGCAGGACAGCCACGAGGCACAAGATGTAACCCAAGAGGCCTTTGTTAAAGCCTATCGTGCGCTGGGTAATTTTCGTGGAGAGAGTGCGTTTTATACTTGGCTCTACCGAATTGCTATCAATACGGCGAAAAACTACTTAGTTTCTCGCAATCGCAGGCCACCTGCCAGCGGAGTTGATGCGCAAGATGCAGAGTTTTTTGAGGGTGAACATGCGCTTAAAAATATCGATTCTCCCGAGCGTTTGTTACTGCGTGATGAGATTGATAAAACCGTGCAAGATAGCATCGGCAAGTTACCAGAAGATTTGCGTGTAGCCCTTACGTTACGTGAGTACGAAGGGTTAAGTTATGAGGATATAGCTGCCGTGATGCAGTGTCCGGTGGGAACAGTACGCTCACGTATTTTTCGCGCTCGTGAAGCAGTAGACAAAGCTTTGCAGCCGTTATTAGAAGAAGTTTAGCCAAACCGTTAGTTATGAGGAAAGCTACATGAGTAAAACTAGTTTAGAGCAATCACTTTCAGCGCTAATGGATGGCGAAGCCGATGATTTAGAGCTGCAGAGGATTTTACGCGAAACAAATAATCCAGAATTACGTACACAATGGCAACGCATGCAAGCGGCGCGTTGGAGTATGCGTCAAGATGCTGTGATTCCTCAGATTGATCTGTCGGATCGCATAAGCGAAGCGTTGCAGGATGTGGAAATGACATCAAGCGAGAAACCGGCTCAGCCGGGCTTATGGTCTCGCGTTGGTAAGGTAGCAGTGGCCGCCAGTGTCACCTTTGCAGTCTTAGGTGGTGCGCGTTTTTACAACAACATGAATGTCACTGACGAACAAGCGGTAATGGCAGAGGCACAACAGACAGCTCCTGCAATGTCGCACTCTGCAATGAATCCGGTGGTGTTGGCAAGTTATGGTGGTTCCATCAAGGGTTCGCAAACCAAGCAAGCCAATGATGATAGCTCGTCGTGGTACAGAGAGCGTCTACCGGCTTATTTAAAACAGCACAATCAGCAAACCACGGTGTCTGGCATGGAAACGAACCTGCCTTATGCGCGAGCCGCCAGTATAGAAGGGCGTTAACTCTATGCGCTATAGTTTTGCCTGGTTGATGGTAGGCTGGTTGTTTTCAGCGAGCTCTGCCACAGCCCAAGATGCACAAGAAGTGCTTAAGCAGTTGCGTGATGCACAACAGAGAAGCTATCAGGGCAGCTTTATCTATGAGCGCAAGGATGTTTTCTCAACCCACCGTATGTGGCGCTATGTTGATAAGGAAGGGCAACAACAAGAGCGGTTTTTGCAGCTCAATGGTCCGCGGCTTGAGATGTTAAAAGTCGATAGGCAGGTAAAGTGCGTTGTGCATCCAAACCTAGATGAGCCGTTCTTAACCCAAGACTGGCCCGGCCAAAATTTAAACTGGCAAGACTTATCCCGGTGGTATTCAATGCAGCTGCTAGGTCACACACGGGTTGCCGATCGCGCCTCCTTGGCTGTTTTATTTGCACCACTTGATGCTCATAGGTATCCCTTGGAAGTGCATATGGATGCGCAGACAGGCGTGCCGTTAAAATCATTGCTTTTAAATGAGCATGGCCAATTGTTGGAGCGTTTTCAGTTTGTTGAATACTCAGTTGATGAACCCGATGCGCAAGATTTGCTTATTGAGCAGCCTTGCTTAGAGCCTTTACCCTTGGATGCTGATGAGGCTGAGAAGTTAGCTTGGCACTGGCAGTTAGATTGGCTACCTGAAGGCTATCAGGCGGTGCATCAGGCAAGTCAAAACTGGAAAATCAACCACAAACAAGTCAGCAACCAAAGCTACTCGGATGGTTTGGCGCAGTTCAGTGTGTTTGTAGAGCCTTTGTTGGAGCAAGATGTGGCTGCAGCACGTTTACAGTTGGGTCCAACGGCGGTGGTAACACGACGCTTGGATACGCAGCGGGGGCCGTACATGATTACGGTTCTTGGTGAGGTGCCTGCCGGAACTGCTGAGCGACTGGCGTTGTCCGTCCGTATTCAACAGCAGGATTAGCGACGATGTTAGAAGAGCGTGGACAAGTAATCGCCGTAGAGCAAGGCGCGGTGCGCGTGCGCGTGAACCGGCAGTCGGCCTGCGGTAGCTGTCAGGCCAAAGTCGCTTGTGGGCAAGGATTAATGCAAGCAATGCAATCTGAATACTGTCATGAGGTTAGGGCTATAACCGATTTGCATTTGCAAGAAGGCGATTTTGTGGTGCTTGGTGTTAGCGAAGACTTATTACTGCGTAGCGCTTTGATGGTGTATTTATTACCTTTGTTAGCCTTAATTGCTGGCGCTGTTCTGGGCCAACAAATAGGCTTAACCGAGGGCTGGAGTATTTTTCTGGCAGGCGTGACGTTTGCTGCAAGTGGTGTTTATTTGTATCGTTTTAATATGCGCAATACAAATAATACAGACCTGATGCCAGTAGTTTTGCGTGCAGAGTTGGCGGTGCAGCAAAATTAGGGTCTAGGTTAGAGTCGTTTATTTATCTGCTAAAACAGTTAATTAATAAGTAGTTGGAGAAAGAGATTATGCGCAAAGCAAAATCAGTATTAATCGGCCTCTGTGCAAGCATTGTTTTTCTATGCAGCTTCGCTGTGCATGCCCAGTTACCAGACTTTACTGAATTGGTTGAGCGGGCGTCACCGGCTGTGGTTAATATCAGTACAAGGAAAAAAATCGAGCAAGAGAGGGTCTATGGTGGTCGTGATACTTTTATGTTTCCCGAGTTAGAAGGTTTACCCCCCATTTTTCGTGATTTCTTCGAGCATTCGTTTCCTGCGCCACGCTCACCTGGAAAATCACCTAGAAGACAGCAGCAAGCGCAGTCTTTAGGTTCTGGTTTTATTATTTCTGCAGATGGTTATATTTTAACCAATAACCATGTGATTGAAGGCGCAGATGAAATTATCGTGCGCCTGTCGGACCGTAGCGAATTAGTAGCGAAACTGGTCGGTGCCGATCCGCGTACTGATGTAGCGTTACTGAAGGTTAAAGGCAAAGACCTGCCCACTTTGAAAATGGGGCAGTCCAAGCAGCTTAAAGTGGGTGAGTGGGTGTTGGCTATAGGCTCGCCCTTTGGTTTTGACCATTCGGTGACCGCCGGCATTGTTTCGGCCAAAGGGCGTAACCTGCCCAATGAAAACTATGTGCCTTTTATTCAGACCGATGTAGCGATTAATCCAGGTAACTCCGGTGGTCCACTGTTTAATATGAAGGGTGAAGTGGTGGGGATTAACTCGCAAATCTTTACCCGTTCCGGTGGGTTTATGGGTTTGTCCTTTGCCATTCCTATGGAAGTGGCTATGGATGTGGCAGAGCAACTAAAGAAAAACGGGCGTGTTGAGCGCGGTTGGTTAGGTGTCATTATTCAGGAAGTGAATAAAGATCTAGCAGAATCTTTTGGTTTGGAAAAACCTGCAGGAGCATTAGTAGCGCAGGTGTTAGATAATAGCCCGGCCGCCAAAGGAGGTCTGCAGGTAGGTGATGTAATTTTGTCGATGAATGGACAGCCTGTAGTGATGTCCGCTGATTTGCCGCATTTAATTGGTGCGTTAAAGCCTGGCGCCACAGCACGCTTGGAAGTGATGCGTGAAGGTGCAAGGAAAAACGTGCAGGTTAAAGTTGGGGCAGCGCCCGGTGAAGGAGACGAACAAACTGTTGTCGGACAGTCATCAAGTAAGGGTACTAGCAATAGATTAGGCATCACCGTGGCTGATTTAACCGATGAACAGAAAAAAGCCATTGATCTGCAAAGCGGTGTAGTGATTCAAGAGGTCAAAGAGGGGCCGGCAGCCATGATAGGTTTGCGCCCAGGAGATGTTATAACGCACTTAGATAATCAAGTAATTGATTCCGCGAAAACCTTTGTCAAGGTGATGGATAAATTACCCAAAGAACGCTCTTTATCGATGCGTGTCTTACGCCAAGGACGAGCAAGCTTCATTACCTTTAAGCTGAACCGCTAAAAGAGTTCATATGGCCTAACAATAGGTAGACAATAGGTAGTAAGCAGTGAGTGACGTATCTGCAACGCAATGAGCGACGGTGGCTCTGTGTTTGCAGATGCGTTACCCATCCATCAAAAATAACAGGTGTAATAGTTCAAACGCAGCTGGCTTATTTTCTTTAAAGATGACGGGTAGGCACTAGATCAGGTAAACTCACGGGCTATTTTGCCGGCACTCAGTTGGCGAGTTCAATTTTAGAGTGAAGTTCTGTGAGCGACCTGAGTCATATTCGTAATTTTTCTATTATTGCCCATATCGACCATGGTAAATCTACCTTGGCGGATCGATTCATTCAGCTTTGCGGCGGCCTTGCTGAGCGCGAAATGGAGTCTCGTGTGTTGGACTCTATGGATTTAGAGCGCGAACGAGGAATCACCATTAAAGCCCATAGCGTGACGTTGAACTATACGGCGCGCGATGGCAAAACCTACCAGCTAAACTTTATCGACACCCCCGGTCATGTTGACTTTACCTATGAAGTCAGCCGTTCGTTAGCCGCTTGCGAAGGTGCTTTGTTAGTAGTGGATGCGGGGCAGGGTGTTGAAGCCCAATCGGTAGCTAACTGCTATACCGCCATCGAGCAGGGGCTGGAAGTGATGCCCGTGCTCAATAAAATCGATTTGCCGCAGGCAGAGCCCGAGCGAGTACAGGAAGAAATTGAAAACGTCATTGGCATTGATGCTACGGATGCCGTGCAATGCAGCGCAAAAACAGGTTTGGGCGTTGAGGATGTGATTGAACGTCTAGTCGTTCAAATCCCGCCACCGGTGGGTGAGGTTGATGCACCACTGCAAGCACTTATTATTGACTCTTGGTTTGATAACTACCTTGGCGTAGTGTCCTTGGTGCGGGTTAAACACGGTGCGGTTAAAAAGGGCGATAAAATTCTGGTTAAATCCACCGGCAAAGTGCATCAGGTCGACAGCGTTGGCGTGTTTAACCCCAAACATACGCAAACGGCCGCTTTAAAAGCCGGAGAAGTAGGCTTTGTAATTGCTGGTATCAAAGAAATTCAGGGTGCGCCCGTTGGTGACACGCTGACCTTATCGAATACTCCTGAAGTTGAAATGCTGCCGGGCTTTAAGCTTATTAAACCGCAGGTGTATGCAGGATTATTCCCTGTCAGCTCTGATGATTTTGAAGATTTTCGTGATGCCCTAGAAAAACTCACCCTTAATGATGCGGCGCTGCAGTATGAGCCTGAGTCATCCGATGCGTTGGGTTTTGGTTTTCGTATTGGCTTTCTCGGCATGTTGCACATGGAAATTATTCAAGAGCGGCTAGAGCGTGAATACGACTTGGACTTGATCACCACTGCGCCTACTGTTGTCTTTGAAATTGTACAAAAAAACGGCGACGTAACCTATGTTGATAACCCGTCGCGCATGCCGGATCCTTCGCTTATCCAAGAAATGCGTGAACCTATTGTGCGTGCTACGATTTTAGTACCGCAAGAGCATTTGGGTAGTGTGATTACCCTGTGTGTAGAAAAACGCGGGGTGCAGATTGATATGAAGTTTTTGGGGACTCAGGTTCAGGTTATTTACGAGCTGCCCATGAACGAAGTAGTGCTGGATTTCTTTGATCGCTTGAAGTCGGTAAGCCGTGGTTATGCGTCATTGGAATATAGCTTTGACCGCTTCCAGGCTGCAAACCTGTCGCGCCTTGATATATTAATTAATAACGAAAAAGTGGATGCGTTAGCGCTCATTGTGCACCGGGATCAGGCTGCTAGTAAGGGGCGATTACTGACCGAGAAGATGAAAGATCTGATTCCGCGACAAATGTACGATGTGGCGATTCAGGCGGCAATTGGCGGTCAAATCATTGCCCGTACCACAGTCAAAGCGCTACGCAAAAACGTATTGGCTAAGTGCTACGGTGGCGACATCAGTCGAAAGAAAAAACTACTGGAAAAGCAAAAAGCAGGTAAGAAGCGTATGAAGCAGGTGGGTAACGTAGAAATCCCGCAAGAAGCGTTTTTAGCTGTATTGAGAGTGGATGACTAATTATATGAGCTTAAATTTCCCGCTTATTTTAGTTATTGCTGTGTTCGTTTCTGGGGTGGTGGCGCTGATTGATGTTGTTTGGCTGGCGCCTAAGCGTCGTCAGGCGGTAACAGCGTATAAACAGCAAGTAGGCACCACCGCCAATCAAGAGGTGGTTGAGCAGTTATCTAAAGCGCCCTTGCTTGCCGAATATGGCCGTTCTTTGTTTCCTGTA
>LFTS01000257.1:13709-17937 GCA_001513435.1 Gammaproteobacteria bacterium DTU040 | reverse complement strand
CCAAGGCGGTATTGAATACGCCCGCGATCGCTTACAAATGCGCTCGCTCACCGGGGCTAAAGAGCCAGATAAAGCAGCTGACCCCATCATCGTGCACCCTGATGTGCGCCGCATGTTGCTCACCACCAAAGCCTTTGCCGAAGGCAACCGTGCGATGCTGTATTACGCAGCCAAACAAGCAGATATCGTCCAGCTTAGCCAAGACGAAGAAGCACGCACTCAAGCCGATACACTGCTGTCCTTTATCACCCCAATCGCCAAAGCCTTTATGACCGAAACCGGTTTTGAAGCTGCCAACCACGGCGTACAGATCTATGGTGGGCACGGTTATATTAGCGAGTGGGGCATGGAGCAGAACGTACGCGACAGCCGTATCTCGACGCTGTACGAAGGCACCACCGGCATTCAAGCGCTGGATTTGCTCGGTCGTAAAGTGTTGATGACCCAAGGTGAAACGCTAAAAGCCTTTACCAAAATCGTGCACCAGTTCTGCAAGGCCAACGAGGGTAACGAAGCCATTGAATCCCTTGTTAAGCAACTGGCCGAACTCAATAAAGAGTGGGGCGAGATCACCATGAAGGTGGGTATGGCGGCGATGAAAAACCGTGAAGAAGTCGGTGCCGCTTCCGTGGATTACCTGATGTATTCCGGCTACGTCTGCTTGGCGTATTTCTGGGCGGATATGGCCCGGGTCGCGGCAGAAAAAATCGCTGAAGGTACCAACGAGGAAGCCTTCTATAAGGCGAAACTGCAAACCGCGCAGTTCTACTACGCGCGCATACTGCCACGCACACGCAGCCACGCGGCCGCCATGCTGTCAGGCGCTGACAATCTGATGGACATGGCTGTCGAAGACTTTGCTTTAGGCTATTAACCCTCAAACAAACCCGCTTCGGCGGGTTTGTTACCAAGAACAACTATAGAGAGGACATTATTATGGCTGAGTATCGAGCACCTTTACGCGACATGGGTTTTTTACTCAATGAAGTTTTCCAGGTCGGCACACTCTGGTCAGAATTGCCTGCACTGGCTGAGACTGTCGATGAAGAAACAGCCAGTGCGATACTTGAGGAAGCCGGCAAAATTAACGCCGGCATCATTGCACCCTTAAATAGAGTCGGTGACGAAGAAGGCTGTCAGTGGCAGGATGGCGCAGTTAAAACGCCCGCGGGCTTTATTGAAGCCTACCAAAGTTACGCCGAAGGCGGCTGGGTGGGTGTGGGCGGTGATCCGCAGTATGACGGCATGGGCATGCCCAAAATGATTACCGCCCAGCTTGATGAAATGGTTAATGCTGCCAACCTGTCGTTTGGTCTGTACCCCATGCTCACCGCGGGTGCGTGCCTGTCGCTGTTAGCCCACGCCAGTAACGAACTAAAAGAAAAATACCTGCCGAATATGTATGCAGGTGTCTGGGCGGGCTCTATGTGCTTAACCGAAGCCCATGCCGGCACGGACTTGGGCATGATTCGCACCAAAGCCGAACCACAAGCCGATGGCAGCTATACCATTACTGGCTCGAAGATTTTTATCACCGGCGGTGAACACGATCTTACCGAAAACATCATTCATTTGGTGCTGGCCAAACTGCCTGATGCGCCCGCTGGTGCCAGAGGTATTTCACTGTTTTTAGTGCCCAAAGTGATGGTCAACGAAGACGGTAGCTTAGGCGAGCGCAACGCGGTGTCCTGTGGCTCGATTGAGCATAAAATGGGCATTAAGGGCTCATCCACCTGCGTGATTAACTTCGATAACGCCACCGGCTACTTAGTCGACGAGCCTAATAAAGGCTTAGCAGCAATGTTCACCATGATGAATTACGAACGTTTGGGCGTAGGTATTCAGGGGTTAGCGCTAGGTGTGCGCTCGTACCAAAGCGCGGTTGAATACGCCCGTGAGCGTGTACAAAGCCGTGCCCCCACAGGAGCACAACGTCCAAATCAAGCTGCCGACCCCATTATCGTGCATCCAGACGTGCGCCGCATGCTATTGACCATGAAAGCGCTGAACGAGGGCGGTCGCGCCTTTTCCACCTACGTGGCTAAGCAGTTGGATCTGAGCAAGTACAGCATGGATACCAACGTCAGCAGTAAAGCTGCAGATCTCGTGGCTTTACTGACGCCCATTGCCAAAGCCTTTATGACCGATATGGGGCTAGAAACCACAATACATGGACAGCAGGTTTTTGGGGGGCATGGTTATATCCGCGAGTGGGGTCAAGAACAGCTGATTCGCGATTGCCGTATCACACAGATTTACGAAGGCACCAACGGTATCCAGGCGCTGGACTTGTCGGGACGTAAAGTGGTTGCTAACGAGGGTGTTTTTTATCAGCATTTCAGCCAAGAAGTTAACGACTTTATAGCTAGTGCTGGTGATGAGCTAAGCGAGTTTACCCAGCCACTGGCGCAAGCACTCAACAACCTCGACGAGCTGACCCAGTGGTTAATAGAGCAGGGCAAACTCAATGCCAATGAAATTGGCGCGGCTTCCGTTGAATACCTGCATGTGTTTGGCTACACCGCTTATGCCTATATGTGGGCCATGATGGCGCGGACCGCCCAAGGCAAAGAAGAGCAAGACAGTTTCTACGCCAGCAAAATGGGTACAGCACGCTTTTACTTTGCCCGTTTACTGCCGCGTATTCATTCACTAACCGCCAGCGTCAAAGCCGGTAGTGAGTCACTGTACCTGTTAGATGAGCATGAGTTTTAGGTTCTTGTAAGCAAAAGCTTACACGAACTAGCGCTAATCTCCTCTAGCGATGTCAGTGGTTAATTGCCTACACTAAAAACCTAGGAAAAGAAGGACGAACATGGCGCCTGCCAAGGCTCGTAGGCTTACAAAGGATATGTTGCTGGATGCGTAAATGGATACAGTCTGCAAACCCCGCTTCGGCGGGGTTTTTTTATGCACGATCATTTTATCTTGAAACGTCCTTGTCAGATCAAATATTTTTTAACCAAATCAGCTATACTTAAAAGTCATAACTACCTGCCTAGTATCGCAATTTCAGCGAAATGGCTTCTTACTCGTTAATTGGACGTTAATATGACTGCTCTGAAAAATGATCGTTTTCTCCGTGCACTGCTTAAGCAGCCTGTAGATGTAACCCCAGTTTGGATGATGCGCCAGGCAGGGCGTTATTTGCCTGAATACCGTGCAAGTCGCGCCAAAGCAGGTGATTTTATGGGTTTATGCATGAACCCAGAAATGGCCTGTGAAGTTACACTGCAACCACTTGAACGATACCCTTTAGACGCAGCTATTTTATTCTCCGACATCCTGACTATTCCAGATGCGATGGGCTTAGGGTTGTATTTTGAAACGGGTGAAGGTCCACGCTTTAAGAAAATAGTCGACACCCCAGAAGCCATTGACGCACTACCTATTCCAGATCCCGAGCAAGACCTTGGTTATGTTATGGATGCCGTACGTACCATTCGCCGCGAACTCAATGGCCGTGTACCCTTGATTGGCTTTGCTGGCAGCCCCTGGACGCTCGCCACCTATATGGTTGAAGGCGGCTCATCCAAGGATTTCCGCAAGAGCAAAGCTTTCATGTATGACAATCCAGCAGCGATGCACAGACTACTAGATAAGCTGGCTCAATCAGTCACTAGCTACCTGAATGCGCAGATTTTAGCAGGTGCACAGGCGGTACAGATTTTTGATAGCTGGGGCGGTAGCTTGTCTTCAGCGGCTTACCAAGAGTTTTCTTTAGCCTATATGAAGAAAATTGTGGATGGCTTAATTCGTGAAAACGACGGTCGCCGCGTGCCGGTCATTCTATTCACCAAGGGCGGCGGTCTGTGGCTTGAGTCAATGGCTGACACCGGTGTAGAAGCTTTAGGAATCGACTGGACCTGTGACATGGGTGTTGCCCGTCAGCGTGTCGGCGACAAGGTTGCCTTGCAAGGCAACATGGACCCTTCCGCGCTCTATGCCAGCCCCGCAGGTATTCGCAAAGAAGTTGAGCGTATTTTGGCCAGCTATGGCCACGGCGAAGGTCACGTGTTCAACCTAGGCCACGGCATCACCCCAGAAGTAAAACCAGAAAACGCCGGCGCCTTTATTGAAGCGGTACATGAGTTATCAGCTAAGTACCATCAATAAGTACAGCATCCTAGACACGCTCTAAAACTTTAAAAGCCTCTTTTTAAAGAGGCTTTTTTTATTTTTTTGTAAAATGAGACACCGCTTTACTTCTACTATTGTTCGTTCACAC
>LFTS01000257.1:0-13696 GCA_001513435.1 Gammaproteobacteria bacterium DTU040 | reverse complement strand
TCAGGGCAGTAACACTTGCGTTATTTTTTGTTGCAGCCACAGCACAGGCTGTGAGTAGCGTAGGGCAGCACTATATCGAGCGAATTAGCCAAGGTGGCCCTGGCACAGTCAGAGATGTGGCAAAAAGTATCCAACAGACAGGTATGGATGAAGTAGAAGTACTGGATGCACTGGCTGAGCGCCTGTGGATGGATTATCAAAAACCCGGCGGCAATCAAATTGATGCAACCTCTTGGGCTATCGTCGCACTAGGTAGCTCAGGTAACTCGCGTTACCAATCCGTGATAAAAAATATCCACACGAACACCTCTTTTAAAAAAGTTAAGAAACATGCACAAAAAGCGTTAAAAAACCTTAAAGATGGTTCGGTAACACAGTTTCAGCCCGGCTCAGTCAACTTAACCAAAGCCGACACTGCTGCAAAACCAGCGGCTAAAACTCAACCTGCAGCCAAATCTAAATCCAGCGATAAAGTTTCTTTAGCCGAGATCAAAGTGGGCATGAGCATGCAGGAAGTAGACGTCCTAGCGGGCTCTCCTACATCAACAAACAGCCATATTACTGGCAAGGCATTTATTCCCTTTAATTTTTCAGGAAAGGACGCCCATCGCACGATTTATTACTACAAGGGTCAAGGCCGTGTAGTGTTTTCTAATCAATCTGCTTATTCCGGCACCTATCGCGTCTCTGATGTGATTCTAAATTCACAAGAACCTGGTTATCCGTAAACTATAAACACCGTCAATTCAATGATGCACAAAAAAACCTTGCTCTGGGCAAGGTTTTTTTGTTGTTTAAGCTAAAAAGTGCGAAATAACGATTAACGCGTCTTCGCCAAATCACCTTTGAGCGCTACACCAGCCATGATACCGCCTGCATGGCATTCATAATTATCGCGGCTCTTATACACATTATGCTTATAGTTACTCACCAAGTTCACCACCGCATTAGCGCCTGCATTCTTGGCCGCTGTTTCGAACTGTATGAGTGCAGACTGCAACGCCCAACTGCACGCCGCCTGGTCTGATTTATTAAAGGCGTTGGTTTTCTTACTGGTAGTCAAACCCTTACGAATAACCTTTGCGCCACTGGGTTGGCTATCTAAGTAAAACTTTACACTGCCATCCAACCGTCCTGCGGCTAAAGCTTCTTGAAGCACCTCGTTAAAGTTTAAAAAATGAGTCGTATCGCGTGCTTGCGACACAACCGGCAAGCACAGTGCGGTTAAAAATACCGCCAAAATTGTTTTTAATTTCATAAATCACCTCGCTTTGATTCAACCACACTACTTCCGCATAATAACGTAGCTCGCCCTGCCTGATTAAGGCATGAAACTTAATTTGGAATTTATATCCATTTCTAAGTTTTTAATCCAGCGATTAAAATTTCTATGGATACTGTTGCGCTTCACGTTATAGTCCAAACCTTGGCTAGACACGTGCTTAATAGAGTACCTATAAGCACTGTAATCAATCTGTATGACCGCTAGATGGCGATCATGTTTGTTATAACGCGCAATTATTTTCTGACCATCGTCTGACTGTAACTGCCAGCCACGTCCTTGTAGTGCCTCATAAATTGCGCTCTGCGTACGCATCGAGTCACCGGCTTGCTGAGTAGCAACCGTCTGGCTGATACTCATAACGGGTGCAGAAGTACCGCAACCAATCAGCAAAAAAGTACAAAGACTAAGCGCAATCCCTGTTTTTTTCATTGTTAACTCCAGCGTTTAAAAACCAAAGACGTATTAATGCCACCAAAGGCAAAGTTATTATTCATCACGTACTCATTCTGCATCTGGCGTGGTGCCGTTAAATAATCCAACGCTCCGCAGCGACTATCCACGTTGTTTAGATTGAGCGTATGAATATAGGTGTCGGTATTCATCATCTGAATACTAAACCAAGACTCTAACGCGCCACAGGCGCCTAGCGTATGGCCTAAAAAGCTTTTTTGTGAGCTGATAGGCATCTGTTCGCCAAAAAGCTCACTGGTGGCCTGGGTTTCAGCTATGTCACCTGAATCAGTCGCCGTACCATGACCGTTTACATAACCAATCGCACTAGGTGGCAGTTGTGCATCCTGCAAAGCCAGCTCCATAGCAATACGCATGGTGTTTTTTTCTGGCTTGGTAATGTGTGAGCCATCAGCATTGCTGCCAAACCCTACAATTTCTGCATAAATGCGCGCACCACGTGCCAAGGCATGCTCTAACTCTTCCAGTACAAAAATACCTGCACCCTCACCGATAACTAAACCATCTCGGTCAACATCATAGGGCTGCGGCGTCTTGGTGGGCGTATCGTTTTTTAAACTGGTGGCATACAGCGCATCAAATACCATGGCTTCAGTAGCACATAACTCTTCCCCACCACCGGCCAACATCATCGCAATACTGCCGAACTTAATCGCTTCATAGGCATAACCAATGCCTTGACTACCGCTGGTACAGGCGCTTGAGGTAGGAATAACACGCCCCTTTAGACCAAAGAAAATACTGATATTGGCGGCTGTAGTATGCGGCATCATTCGCACATAGGTGTTGGCATTTAGACCATGTGATACTGAGTTCAAGAGCATATTGGCAAAGTTTTTTACTTCTTGCGGACTGCCCGTTGATGAGCCACAAGCCACACCCATACGACCATCTTGAATACTGGGCTCACCTAACAATCCAGCGTCCTCTAAAGCACGCTCAGCCGCATACACTACATATTGCGATACAGGACCCATGCTGCGTAATTGTTTACGTGTCCAGTGCGCCGGTACAGTGAAATCATTAAGCGGACCACCCAAGCGCGTATTTAAATCGGTAAAACGATCCCACTCGTGCATGTAGCGAATGCCGCTGCGATTATTCAGAAAATTATCGCTGATGGTTGCCCAATCATCGCCTAGTGCGGAAACACCACCTATTCCCGTAATAACTACACGCTTTAATCCAACCATTAACATAGTCCGCCATTCACTGCGATAACCTGACGCGTAATATAAGACGCTTCATCAGACATCAAAAAATTAACCACTCCAGCCACTTCCTCTGCTGTACCCATGCGCTGCGCTGGAATCATTTTCAGCATTTCAGCTACTGGCACGTGTTCGTCCAGCATCGCAGTATCGATTAAACCAGGTGCAACACAATTTACCGTAATTTTGCGCTTAGCCAGCTCAATAGCCAGCGACTTTGCGGCACCAATTATGCCTGCTTTTGAAGCACTGTAATTCACCTGACCGCGGTTACCAATAAGACCAGAAACAGAAGTCATACATACGATACGTCCTGCTTTACGGCGGCGAATCATGGGCATCATTAGCGGATGCAATACGTTGTAAAAGCCGTCTAAATTGGTTCTGAGCACAGTGTCCCAATCATCTTCAGTTAATGCCGGAAAAGCACCGTCTCGCGTTAAACCCGCATTGCACACTACACCGTACCAAGCACCATTGCGCTCAATCGCCTGCTCAAGCTGCTCGCGTGCTGCCTGTCGATCAGCTACATCAAACTGCAAAATATCGACTTGCCGTCCCAACGCTTTAATTTGCTCGGCGACTTGTTCTGCTTCGGCCAAACCGCTACGACAATGCAGGCTAATATCAAAACCTGCTTGCGCTAAACGTAATGCGATTGCACGACCAATACCACGGTTAGAACCCGTTACCAAAATACGTTCGCTCAAGGGGGAGTCTCCTGAATATAACTTGTCACATTGTTGGGGCGATAAACGTTTAATCTAGCACAAACCTGAATGTCATCAGAGGTAAGCTCGCATTCAAACACGCCCATCCCGCTATCATCTTCCAGTGAGCGTTTAGCACTAACCCGTAACTCACTGCCTAAAGGAAAACGGCTGACATTAGACTCATACTTGCGGGTACCTAACAAAAACCCAAGCCGAACAGGCTCACCTGCATGTCTAGCCTTCAATCCCGCATAAGCAGCGATTGCTTGCGCCATCAATTCCACCCCTAAATAAGCCGGATAACTGCCATCTGCTTGGCTAAATAAACAGCCGTCACGCACTGTTAAATAAGCAACGATAGTCTCATCATCGTAATGCTCAATTCGATCCAATAAAATCATATTACCCGCATGGGGTAATAACTCAGCAAGAGGCCACATCCACTTAAAACCCTAAAATCAAACTTGTATTGTTACCACCAAAGGCAAAAGAGTTACTCATTAGCCAAGGCTCAACACCTTGCGCAAACCTATGTCCAGCCTTACATAAATTAAGCTGCGCTAACTCTGCATCTGCAGCGCCATCCCACACATGCGGTATATGCAGCTTGTTTGGGTTATAGCTACCTTGCATAGCCAGCCAACAAAAGGCGGCTTCCAAAGCTCCAGCAGCCCCAAGCGTGTGACCAGTTAGCGGCTTGGTTGATGAGCAAGGCTTGCCAGCACCAAACAACTGATTCACCGCTGCAGACTCCATCGAGTCGTTATGCTGGGTCGCGGTACCGTGCAAATTAATATAACTAATTTGCTCAGGCACAAGCTGTGCATCGGCCAAAGCTAATTGCATGGCCTTAACAGCACCCTCACCCTCAGGCTGAGGTGCTGAAATATGGTACGCATCAGAGCTTGCCCCAACCCCTGCAAGCACAGGCGTGGGCTGGTCATCATGCAACAATTCGCGGGTTAACAGAAACACCACCGCCGCTTCGCCAATATTAATGCCTTGGCGATTTTTGGAAAACGGATTGCAGTGCGCCGTACCTGTCTCTTATACACATCTCCGAGCCCACGAGACTAGGATTCGGTGGTCGCCGCGTTCTTATCCTTGGTCCCTGCCCAGGCGATCCGCCGATGGCTGATGCCAAGCCGTTTCNNATTGCAGTGCGCCGTACTGACCGCTTCTAAACTCGAGAAACCATTCAGCGTTAAATGACATAGGCTATCAGAGCCACCACAAATAACCGCATCACACAAACCCGCCTGCAACATGCGCTTAGCGCTGATTAACGCCCGCGCACTTGAGGTGCAAGCCGTTGAAATACTGTAACTGGGTCCAGACAAACCCAGCCAATGACTTAAAAACAACGCCGGATCACCCAACTCTTGTCGGCGATAATCAAATGCCTGCGGTAAAACACCCTCGCGTTGCAAGTCGGTAATATGCAAACCTGCTTCATAGATGCCGCTGGTACTGGTGCCAATAATCACCGCTATACGCGCCTTGCCATAGCGTGCAATCGCCACGTCTAGCTCAGGCATTATTTGCTCGGTCGCGGCCAGCAATAATTGATTGTTCCTAGAGTTTTGCCATGGGTACTCGCAGTTCACTGGCGGCAATGGCGCATTTACTACACCACATATCGCGGTGGTTTCAGGAATCCAGTCCGTCACCGGTTGCATACCTGAGCAGTCACCGGCTAACAAATTTTTCGCCACCTGCTGCTTGCTGCTCCCCAGCGGACACACCAAGCCTAACGCGGATAAGTAACTCTTAGTTTTTATCATTGTAGATGCTGTACTGTTATTTTTTGTTGGTTGGCGAGATACAGAATAAACTGCTCTGCAGAGACGTATTCAACCCGCCATCGGGCCTTTAATGCGCGTGCCAGTTCGCTTATTTGTGCCTCAGGATACAAACGCGCGGCTTGCTCAGATTCCATAAGAGCAAACAACACCGCTGCAAACCACTGTTTAGCCTGCTGATTCGGCGGTAAAAGCCCTTCCGCTTGCCAACGCCCACGGTGTAATACTTGTCGCGCCATCGGCATTCCCATTGGGTTAAACAACGAAAAACGCACGCCGTCATGCTGTTCTTGGATAACCAGCAAATAATCTTCTACTTGCTGCTGTTCAACCTGCACTAGCAGTTGTACGGGTAACGGCCAAATAGACTCTACTTGAGGAAAGTCAGGTACCGTCCGTTGCCCCGCACAACCGGCAAGCAACAACACCGCTAAAAACGCTAACCAACGCTTGAGCATTATTGCGACTGCATACGACACAATTCTGCTAACACCGCTAAGCGACGGCGAGAATCGGCCACATAAGGGTTGGTTTCATCCCAAGCATAGCCGGCCAAAATCGAGCACAGCATGCGCTTTACTTCCGGTTGTGGATTTTCATAATAAATCACATCTTGAAACGAGGTGTCATACCAGCCTTCGACATAGGTGCGGAAGGTTTCCACTCCCACTTTTAACGGCTTAGCAAACTCAGTTTCCCAGTCCACCGTCTCACCGCGTAACTGACGGTCGAGCAAATTAGCCGCCATGCTTGACGAACGCATGGCAATGGTCACCCCAGAGGAAAACACTGGATCTAAAAACTCAGCCGCATTACCTAGCAAAGCAAAACCTGGACCGTGTAACGTTTTTACGTTGGCCGAATAACCACCCAACGTGCGCATCGGTTGATCCCAAATCGCATTTTTAAAAATACGCTTCAAGTTCGGTGCTTCGCTAACAAACTCTCGAAGACAGGTCTCTAAATCTTCCGGACGATCGTTGAAACGTTCCTCCAACGCCACTACTCCTAGTGAGCAATAGCCGTCACTAAAGGGAATACTCCAGTACCATACATCACGCATTTCTGGGTGGGTAGTAATCAGAATTTTTTCACGGTTAAACTGCGGATCATCAATACAGTCACGCACATGGGTAAACACCGCTTTACGTACTGGCAGGGCAGAGGGCAGCTCTAAGTCCAGTAAGCGTGGCAACACGCGCCCATAACCGCTGGCATCCAGCATAAACTCGGCCTGTATTTGATACTGGCTGTCATCTGCTAAGCGGCGCACTGTTAAAAGGGGCTTGCCCGAGGAGTTATCCACCGCAACGATTTCTTCTTGGTAACGAATTTCAACGCCCTGGGCTTGGGCTTGGTCCGCCAACAACTTATCAAAACCTGCACGTCTCACCTGATAGGTGCTGCCCATACCGGGGGTGTAGGTCTCGCGGAAATCAAATTCGGTATAGCGCTCTCCCCAACCAAAGGCCGCGCCATGCTTAATTTGCAAACCGGCATTGCGTACAGCCTCTAACATGCCGGCTTCTTCAATAAAGTCTAAACAATGCGACAACAGACTTTCACCAATCACAAAGCGTGGAAATTCCTGCCGCTCAATCACCAAAACCTGATGGCCTTTGCGCTGCAAAATAGCAGAAGCAATAGAGCCAGAGGGACCTGCACCTATGACTACAACAGGATGTTGCTCAACTGTTACATTTTCTAGCGCCATATTCACATTACCTTATTCAAGAATTCCCTAAATCACGCACCCTATACTACCCACAATGCATGACGACCAGAACAAAACCTTCTACCTATACAAAAATCATACTGGTGCAGTTTTTTTAGACGCCCAAGGCGCTAATAAAAAACTAAACACCAAACCCAAACTCACTGCTATTCCAAAACTACTGACCGCTGGTGTGCTAGACAGCGCCAGCAAACCAAAGGACAACCAGGTCGTAATGGCAGCCAAAAACGCACCCAGCAAACTGGCTGCCTGACCACCGACACCCTCGTACATGATGATGGCATAATCCACACCAATGGCCGTGACGAGCAGCAAGCCAAACACACTAAATAATGTTACCGGTAAACCCAGCCAGCCTAGGCTTGCAGCAGCTAATAACGCCGCAAAAAGCGATACGCTCAGCGTACGTAACGCACCGCGCCAACCAAGAAATACCATTAACACAATAAAGATCGCCGCGCTTGCTAGAACTTTCGACCACAGCGCATAGTTTTGCGTGTGCTGAAACAGCTGATTTAACTGAGAGGGACGATCCACCCAAATCACACCCTCTTGTTGCTGGGCGAGCTCGGCTAGTGCTTGGCTATTACGCAATCCTTGTAAACGCACCATCGCCACATACTGATTATCCTGTTTACCGAGCCATAGCATGCGCCAAGGTTCGCCCAAGTCAGACGCCAGCGCCTGCTCAATCGAAAGCGGCTGTTGCGCCTGTAGCTGTTGAATTTCTTGCTCGATTAACCCTGTAGCAATCCCCGCATCAGCAAAGGGCTGTAGATCCTGCTCATTAATGACGGCCAAGGCTTGCGCTAAGGATGGCTGACCGAGCAAGCCCGCTAACAGGTCAGTAATGGATTGATAACCGGACAAATCACCCTGCGCCACATGTTGATCCAACTGCTGCTGCAAACGGGCTAAGCGCTCGATAAGCTTGTGCTCATCAGCACCCTGTAACAAAAAAAACTGACTGGTGGGTTGCTGCCCGGTTAACTGGCCAATCTGCTGTGCCTGCTCCAACAACTCAGGCGCTGGAGCTACCCATTGGCGCAAATCATTGTGCAACTGTAACTGGGCAAACCCTGCCACGACAAAGAGCAACAAGGCAAAAGCGAGGGCATACCCATTAACCCGCGCAAAAATAGCTGTATGCCAGGTTAATAACTGCTGCATCCAAGTTAAAGGTAATCGCCAAGGTTGCACGGCATTGGGTTTGGCAAGTAACCAAGGTAAGCAGCAAATAGTGCACACATAGGCGGCCAGTAGCCCCGCAACCGAAAATACCGCCACCTGCGATAAAGCCGGAAACGGCGTAAACGCCAAAGCCACATAGCCTATGGCATTACTGAGCACACCCAGTGTTAGGCCCGGCAAAGTAGCACGCAATACCTTAGCGCTATGCCAAGGCTGCATCACCCAACCTTTAGACAAATAATGCATCGGAAAATCGATGGTGACACCAATCAGGCTAATGCCTAACACCAGCGTCATCGCATGAATATAGCCAAACACGGCAATGCAAGCGGTCACCCCAACCCACAGACCAAACAGGGCAGGCAGCAACGCAACGAGGCTATTAAAACGGCGAAACAACCACACAATTAACAACAACGAGCCTAGCAGCGAAATACCGCCCAGCCACTGAATCTCAAAACCTGCTTGCTGCTGCGCCTGGGCGCTAAATAACAAGCCGCCACTGGCTAAAACTTGACCACCTTGCTGTTTGATTTGCTGCGCCAGCTGTTGAATTTGCTCCGCAACCTTTAACACACTGGCATCGGCAAAGCCGCTTTGTTGGCTGCGTAAGCGCAGTAAATACCAATCACCGGTTGGGCTATCGACAAACAAAAACCCTTGTGCATCGCTCTGAACTCGACTGACGCTTTGTAAGCTGTGCTGTATTTTACCCGTCAGACCCAGCCAATCCTGCTGCACGCTGACTAAGGAAAACCCACCCAACGGGTCAAAGATTTCATTTATTCGCTCGCTAAAAAACTGCTGCGGCTGTTGCGCTAATTGTTCACGCACTGCCAAAGGCACAAAACTGGCACGACCCGCTAACAGCTGCTGACTTAGCTGTTTAAGGTTAGTGCTGAGTTGATATTCGACATGAGAAAACTGGCCGCTGTCCTGCAATTGCTTAGCCCAGCCGCTGAGCCGTTGACTGGCTTGAGGGTGTTGAATTAACACAATCAACTCTTGATCAAGCACCGCTTGAGTACGCTGCTGCGCATATTCAATTAGCTGATTGTTGTCTGCATGAGGAAGGATTTGTAAGAGGTTGGCGCTAACCGGCAACTCGGCACGCCATTGCCACAGGCTCAGCCCCGCTAAAATAACGAGCAGCGCAATAAAAGCTGCAAATAAACGCTGCTCAAGAGCTAAAGGCTTGCTTCTCATCGGCCTTCAGCATCCTGTATTGCTCAACGTTTTCCATACGCATTAGCGTACGATCACCCTGTGTTTCATGCAGCTCGATACTGTGCACATAATCAGCGCCTTTGATTACGATTTGCGTAAAAATCTGCTGCAGCAAGAGCGCTTTAGGGCTTAGCACCAACTGCCAGTCATGCATATCACCAGAAAGCGCAAAACTAAAATCTTCCTTTAAGCCTTGTTGATCGCCGGCCAACACCGCTAAAAACAAACGACTTTGCCGATTGGCGGCATCCTGCTTGGTTTGTAACTGCCATTGGTCAGCAACCCGCAAAGCAATGCCCGTAGCTGTAATACGGTAACTACGCACCAGCGGAGCCTGTAAATTCCACAGTAAACCCTGCTGTTTCGCCAAAACAAAGTTGCCCTTGCTGGTCAAGGGTGCATCAAGCCCGCGCAAAAATTTTTCTTGCACAAACTCACCACGCAATACCTCAATTTTCGCCAGCTGCTGAGCTAAATCCTGTTCATCAAAAGCCCAAAGGCTTTGGCTTAGCAAGAAAGCACATACAAACACAAACAGTCTATTCATTGGCTATTGCCTCAGCCACGGCTGTATGGAGCACCGCTGGGGTAACAAATTGCATTTCACCACTGGCTAACTCAATAGCCACTTGGATGCTACTGCCACGGGTTAAACGCTCGCCTGTTTGTGTATCACAAATCAAATAGTTTATTTTTAAACGCTCTTGCCACTCAATCAAATCAGCGGTTACCGTGATTTTTTGCCCAAAAATCGCTCCTTTTATATAACGCAGTTGCATATCTACCACGGGCCAACCATAACCACTATCACGCATTTGTGTGTAGTTGTGGTTAATTTTATCCAGCAATGCACAGCGGGCCACTTCAAAATATTTCACATAGTGCCCGTGCCAGACAATGTCCATCATATCCACATCAAAAAAGGGAACTTCGAGCGTAACACTTGCCTGAATAACGCCTTTTTTACGCATATAGACTCCAATGTTGCTGTTTGATTTGTTCCACACAATGCCGCAACTCATACTCTAAAGCACGATCTTCGAGCAAGGGCGGATAGGTTTCTGACATCTCATCGAGCATCTGCACCAAGCGTGCATTGATTGACAGCGAGCCTTGTTGCTGACGCAGCCAAACTCCCTGCTTAGCAGCCAACAATGTAGCGGCGGCCACCTGCTCGGTTAACTCAAGACTGCGCCGCGCATCACGAGCGGCGATAGTACCCATGCTTACTTTGTCTTGGTTATGACATTCAGTTGAACGAGAAAACACGCTGGCCGGCATAGTATTTTTTAAGGCTTCAGCCGTCCATGCACTCACGGCAATCTGTACCGCCTTAAAGCCATGGTTAATCATGGCAACCTCTTTGGCCGCACCAGATAAATTACTCGGCAAACCGTGGTTGTATCGGGTATCCACTAATAAAGCCAATTGGCGATCCAGCAGATCAGCCACGTTGGCTATCAGGTTTTTCAAGCTGTCCATGGCAAAAGCTATATGCCCGCCATAAAAGTGACCGCCGTGTAATACACGTTCCTGCTCAGCATCAATAATGGGGTTATCGTTGGCACTGTTTAATTCTGTTTCAATAAAGGTACGTAACCAACCTAGGCTATCCGCCAACACACCCAGCACGTGCGGTGCACAGCGTAGCGAGTAGCGATCTTGCAAACGGTGCAAGCCATTTAAACAAAACAGCTCCTGATCCGCTGAAGCCTCAGTAACATCGAGATCATCGCGCAACCAAGCCGCAACCTGCATCTGCCCCAGATGCGGCTTAGCTAAAAACAAACGTTCATCAAAATGCTGCACATTGCCTTCTAACGCCACCATATTCAGCGCGGTAATACGTGTCGCTAACTTAAGCATGTACTCGGCACGGGAATACACCTCGCACGCCACACCGGTCATTGCTGCAGTGCCATTCATCAAGGCCAAAGCTTCTTTTGGACGCAGTACCAACGGCTGCCAGCCCAATTGCTGATGCACCTGCGTCGACTCACACACCTCACCCTGATACAACACCTGACGCTCGCCCGACAAGGTTGCCGCCACATAGGATAGCGGAGTTAAGTCACCACTGGCGCCCACCGAACCTTCTTCAGGAATTAACGGCAGAATATCGTGCTGTAAAAATGCACACAGGCGCTCTAATAACTCAATGCGTACACCTGACATACCAAAACACAGTGACTGCAAACGCGCAGCTAAAATCATCCGCGTTTCAGCAGCATCAAAGTGTTTACCCATTCCACAACCGTGGAAAGTGAACAGCCCTTTAGGTAAAGCCTCAACCTGATGCAATGGTACAGGCACCACACAGGAGTCACCGTAGCCGGTGGTAACCCCATAAATAACACCTTCACGATCCAGCAAAGTATCTAAGAACTGTGCACCGCGCTGAATGCGCGCGCGAAAATCTTGATCCGCTTGCAGAGCAACTTCTACTTCACCTTGAGCAATAGCGACAACCTGCTCGATGGTTATCGGTTGAGTACCAAAAATAACTTTTTTAAGGGATTTATTGTTCATCTGTGTTCCAAAACTGGTAAAAATTAAACCATTGATCGGGCGCTTCCAAACAACGCAAAGCCAAACGATCAGCAAACTGTTGCGCGCAATCATCTAGTATTTTTTGACGACTGTGACGCTGCCATTCAATACGTTGAGCAAAAGGCTCCAGACATATACGGTAACGACCCTTTGTTTTTAAACAAAAAAACAAATTGACCCGGCATTGTAACAAGCCAGCTAACAACCAAGGGCCTTGCGGCAAATAGGCAGGCTGACCTAAAAACTGCACCAAACTTAAACGCTTATCCTGCAAGGGGACCCGGTCTCCAGCAATGGCTAACCATTCGCCTTCATCAATACGCTGATTCAATTGCAACATGGTTGCCGCATCAAGCTCGGAGACTTGAATTAAACGCAAATTACTCGCACCGCTTTCATTTAATAGCCGGTTGATCTGTTGCGCATGGGTTGTATGCACCAACACATTCATGCGTACTTTCTTACCGACTTCCGCCAACGCACGACATACTTCAAGATTGCCCAGGTGCGCACCCACCAAAATTTGCCCACGTCCTTGTTGCATATGTGTTTGCTGGCGTACGGCATGTGGATCATCCACATCTAAATGCTGCAAACCTAAGCGCCCATGCCACACATCAAATTTGTCCAATATGCTTTGCGCAAATGACATAAATTGGCGGAAGGTTTTTAAAAGAGTGGGCTTTAACGCGTCTCGACCACTCCACTGGGCAAGATTTGCGTAGTAGGTATTAATACTTTTGCGTGCGACTCGTCCCGTGACAAAAAAATAAAACACAACCGCATACAACAAAGGCGCTATCAAGGTGCGACCCAAGAGTCTGGTGAGTTGCAAGATAAACTTCATCAACCAAAAGCTGCCGCGCTCACGCTGTGTTGCCCAATGCTGGCTCGGTTTTTTACTCATCGAACTAACCTTCGCCACACAATGCGCGGCGCGCGCCAAAGCATGCCAAAAATGAGCTTTGTATGCATTTTGCTAATCAGCCAATTATCTTGCCAAGGCCGAAAGTTGGACAAACCATCTTCTGGGTAAATAACGTCTATTGGATACCATTGCATGCCCACTTCACGCCAAAATAAACGCACCAGAATTTCAATATCAAAATCCATACGCTCGCCAAGTTTCACCTCATTAATGAGCTTGACTACAGGCGTCAGTGGGTAAACCCGAAAACCACACATGGAATCTCGGATCGCAAAGGATAGAGTCTGTAGCCAGACCAAAATATGAGTGAGGTAACGCGCATAGTAACGCCCCTTGGGGACAGAGGCATCGTATTGTGGATAACTACAAATCATCGTCTGTGGCTGAGTACGTGCGGCACGAATAAAAAACTCCACTTGCTGCAAATCATGCTGCCCATCCGCATCCACTTGCAAGGCATGAGTAAAGCCCAGTGATTGCGCATAACGCAAACCACTCATTACCGCACCACCTTTGCCTTTATTCACACTGTGGCGCACTAAAAATATCTGCTCTTGTTGCGCTAATTCATCCATGATTTCAA
>LFTS01000207.1:6395-18636 GCA_001513435.1 Gammaproteobacteria bacterium DTU040 | reverse complement strand
CTAAAAAATGGTCGATGCGGCTATTATCGCAAAAAGTGGAGAGTTATTCAGAGGCTCCTTAGGTAAGAATAGGTGCAAATGTTTCAATAAAGAGTGGCTTTAGTTGGCTAAGCAGTCAGGACTGTTAATCGTCCCAAAGCTTTAAATGATGTACAGAAAACTTTGATTTTAGGCGGCTAATTCGTAATGATGGATGAAATTAAATCCGTACAGATAAGTAGAGATTTGTCGTGAAAATTAGCCGAAATGATCCATGTCCCTGCGGCAGTGGGAAAAAATACAAGCGTTGCTGCATCGATCACGCAACCAATCAACAGCAAGGCCTGTTTGACGATATTGCGCAGGTCATAGCCATGAATCCAGACCTAAGCCTGGATGACCTGAATGTGATTGCTGAGCAGCGCGTTCAGCAGCGCAACAATCAGCCCATCGCTGACTTTTGTGGTCTCTCATCAAGCCAGATGTCCAACTGGATGTATGCACCCTTTACAGAGTTGGATTTAGTAACAATCACGACACCAGTTGATTTATCCGCCAGTCCGGTAATGCGCTACCTAGAGATAATTCTAGATGAAGCCGTGGCGAATGAAGGCTCATTTAAAGCAACCAGCAAAGGCAATTTACCTGCCAAGCTGGTCAAGCAAGCCAGCGAGCTGTTGCCGGAATTTGCTATTGCCGAATACCAGACTTACCCTAGCATCAGTGAGTACATGGGCAGTAATGAAGATAAGTTTAATGCGCTGCATTACACCCGTATCTTGGCAGAAGTGGCAGGCATTATTTACCGTAAAAGCGGCCGCTACCATGTTAAAAAAACAGCGCAAAAGCAGTACCAAAACCAAGGTTTGCGCTCCTTCTTTCTGCCCATGCTCGAAGCCGCGGTGGCCAAGTACAACTGGAGCTATCTAGATGCGTTTGATGACGACATTGATCTGCGATTGTTCTGGATGTTCCTACTCTGGCGCATACAAAGCCATGGTTCGGTTGACCAGCTCATGGATGAGGTCTATGTGGCTTTTCCTTCATTGCTCCAGCAGTTACCTCAAAATGAATACAGCACACCACACAGGCAGCTCGACAGTCGTATTGAAAGCCGCTTTGTTAGACGGTTTCTAGAGTACTGGGGCTTTGTTACCCTCAACCCCAAACGCTACTCGGGCGAAACACGGCTGCCGCGACAGGCAAGCATCCAGCCGCTGCTAACGCAGACGTTTAAGTTTAAGGTTTGAGTTGTAAGCAGGGAGCTCAGTTAACAAGAAAAATAATGGATAGAAGATAGCGGATACTAGGTTGTCCATTACCTGTATATTATTTGCAAAAACTTGGCCACCTTTTGCCCTTTACTCTGCATAACTCGACCGTGTTGCAGCCCGCACCAGCACAGCATCATGCAGGATTGCATGGTGTGTTTGCAGACAGTTTACCTTATGGTTGGAGGTTGCTATTACAGGATCGTGTTTTTCAGTACCGACAAATCAACGCCCATTTCCCGCAATACGCTACGCAAGCTGTAGATGAGCTTTTGTAGCGTGCTGCAAGGTGATTTGATGCTCAAGCGGCACGGCTTATTCGATGTTTTGCACCTGTTCTCTCATCTGCTCAATTAACACCTTAATATTCACAGCAGCCTGGGTGGTGCGGGTGTCGATGGCTTTGGAGCCGAGGGTGTTGGCTTCGCGGTTGAGCTCTTGCATCAGAAAATCTAAGCGGCGACCAACTGCGCCAGTGTCTTTTAGTGCGCGGCGTACTTCTTGGATATGGGTATTTAAACGATCAAGTTCTTCGGTTACGTCGCTGCGTTGCGCCAGTAATACCAGCTCTTGTTCGAGGCGCTGGTTGTCAATTTCCACAGCCATTTCTTGGCAACGTGCCAGAATTTTTTGCCGCTGAGCGTCGAGCATGTCTGGCACTAGCGCGGTCAATACTTCCACCTCAACGCCTATTTGCGTCAAGCGTTCGTCAATCAAACGCGCCAGTTCATCGCCTTCGCGCGCGCGGTGCTGCTTTAGTTGGGCTAGTCCTTGCTTGAACAGTTCCATGGCTTGCTTTTGCAGGGCTTGGTTGTCTTGGCTTTGACTGGCGATGACTTCAGGCCAGCATAAAATTTCCACAGGATTGATCGTGGCAGGGTTTTGCATTAATTGGGCTATTTGTTCGGCCGCCTTAATGACTTGCTCAGCATAGACAAGGTTGATATCAATGCTTTGTTGTTGCGCTGATTCGGTGAATTTGAGTGTGCACTCCAATTTGCCGCGGGAAATTGTTTTGCGTAGCTGTTCGCGAACGGGGGTTTCCAGTTCCCGCAGCACGTCAGGTAGGCGCAGATGGGGCTCTAAATAGCGGTGATTAACTGAGCGAATTTCCCAGGTGAGGGTGCCATTGTTGTCATTGTGCTCAACGCGAGCAAAAGCCGTCATACTCTGTGCCATATAAACCTCGTTGCTGATTCGTAAATAGGCGACAGTTTAACGAGTTTTATCTGTTCATGGGTGCTGAATGAGACGTTAGCGGGCTTTCTCTTTATACTGTGGTCAAAATATATCTGCAATAAGGTGGTTCAATGACACGTCCAAGTGGTCGCAGCGCAGATCAGCTGCGTGAAGTGAAAATAACGCGTAACTATACCTGCCATGCTGAGGGCTCAGTGTTGGTGGAGTTTGGGCAGACTAAGGTGATTTGTACCGTCAGTGTGGAAGAAGGTGTGCCGCGTTTTTTGCGTGGAAAAAATCAAGGCTGGTTAACCGCAGAATACGGCATGTTGCCCAGAGCAACTGGTCAGCGTACGCGCCGTGAGGCGAGCAGTGGTAAGCAGGGCGGGCGCACGCTAGAAATCCAACGCTTGATTGGCCGCTCGTTGCGCGCAGCGCTGGACTTATGCAAGCTGGGTGATTACACCCTGACTGTCGACTGTGATGTGATTCAAGCCGATGGTGGTACACGCACAGCAGCAATCACGGGTGCGATGGTGGCTGTGGTGGACGCATTAAACGTGATGCGCGAGCGCGGCTGGTTAGATAAAAAAGCTGAGTTACCCGTACAGCAAATGATTGCCGCTGTATCTGTGGGTGTTTATCAGGGTGAAGCTGTATTGGATTTGGACTATCCAGAAGACTCAGGCGCAGAAACGGATCTGAATGTGGTGATGACGGATGCCGGTGGTTTTATTGAGGTGCAGGGCACAGCAGAAGGCGCGCCTTTTACCAGTGAGCAGTTAACCAGCATGCTAGCTTTAGCTGAGGGTGGCCTGAAAGAGCTCTTTGCGCTTCAGCAAGCGGCTCTAAGTGCAGTAAATTAATTCATCAAGAGCGTGGGCCAAATGCCTGCGCTCTTGTTGGTAACTTATATGCTCAGCGTCCACTCGTAATCGACCTGCAATGGCGCGTGCTCAGAAAACAGCACGTTACGAAACAAGCGTGCGTTGCGTACAGTACGTTTTAAACCGGGTGTCAGCAGTTGATAGTCAAAACGCCAACCCAGATTAAGTGCTTGCGCACCATCGCTCGTTGGCCACCAACTGAACTGGTCGCTTTCTCGATTGACTTCCCGCAGAGCATCGATGTAGCCCATGTTGCAAATAACTTCGTCCATCCAAGCACGCTCTTCGGGTAAAAAGCCGACCTTTTCTTGTGCGTCACGCCAGAACTTCACATCAATTTTTTGATGGGCAATATAGGTTGAGCTGCTGTAAATATAATCGCGGCGCTTACGGCGTTGTTTGTCTAAAAAAGGTGTCAGCTCTTGCAGAAATCTAGCTTTTTCTGCCAAAGCTTCGGTGCAGGGTTGCCCGCTTGGGAAGAGGAGGCTAGCAATGCTTATTTTATCGAAGTCAGCTTGGATAAAACGTCCCTGATAATCGCCGCTCATCAGACCCAGTGAGGTGATAATAGCTTTGGGTGGCGTGCGCGTTAAGATAGCCACACCAGCCTGGCCCGGCTGTTCAGCGCTCGTTGAAAAACAAAAAAAATCATCCAGTTGTAATGCGAGTTTTTCTACTTCATCATTAGCAGCGCGGGTATCTTGCAGGCAAATCACATCAGCGTTTTGGTTAGCTAACCAGTCGAACAAACCATTGTTTGCTGCAGCATGAATCCCGTTAACATTTATACTTATAATCCGCATGGGAAACCCCTGTCAAAAACTGCGTGATATGATAACTAAGAATTAAACTTTTAGCTAAGGAGCCTCTGAATAACGTTACCGAGGACGATAACACAAGGCAAAAACGTACGAAAAAGCGCAGTTTACACATAGTAAATGAGCATTTTGAGTACGTTTTTAACGCGGTGGTAGCTACGCAGGTAGTTATTCAGAGGCTTCCTAAGTAACCACTGAAATGTGGCAAAGCTGGCGAACGTAAGTTGTTTATCGTCAAATACTCCTCACAAGCATTTTCTAAAAGGACAGCTATGCAAGCTTATCAGAAAGAATTTATCCGTTTTGCTATTGAGCGCGGTGTTTTGCGTTTTGGTGAATTTACCTTGAAGTCAGGTCGAGTGAGTCCTTATTTCTTCAATGCGGGTTTGTTTAATTCAGGTATGGCGTTGTCCAAGTTGGGTCAGTTTTATGCTCAGGCTTTGCTTGAAAGCGGGGTTGAGTATGACGTGTTGTTTGGGCCTGCATATAAGGGCATTCCTTTGGCGGCTGCAACCGCGATTGCCTTGGCTGAACAGTATCAGCAGGACAAACCTTGGTGCTTTAACCGCAAGGAAGCTAAAGCGCATGGCGAAGGCGGCACATTAGTGGGTGCGCCATTGCAGGGACGGGTGATGATTATTGATGATGTAATCACCGCTGGAACTGCAATTCGTGAGGTAATGCACATTATTGACGGGCAAACTGCACAGGCTGCTGGCGTATTGATAGCGTTAGATAGGCAAGAGCGTGGCAAGCATGAGCTTTCCGCGATACAAGAAGTAGAACGTGACTTTACTATGCCGGTGATCAGTATTGTGTCGCTTAAACAGGTATTAGAATATTTAGCCAAGGATGCAGAACTGAAAAAGTATTTGCCTGCAGTTGAGCGTTATCGAGAACAGTATGGTGTTGTCTAAGCCTTGACGGCATATTTTGGCTAGGGAGTGATGACATGAGGCTAAGAAAGCTTATAGGGGTTTCCATATTTGCATTGGGTGTGCCGTTCTGTGCGCAAGCCGTTGAGTATTACAGATATGTAGATGATAACGGCATCACTGTTATCAGCCGCCAGGGTGTGCCGCCTAACTATATTGGTAAGGGTTATGACGTTTTAAATGAACGCGGACGCGTGATTCGTACAGTCCCTCGTGCACCTACCGCTGAAGAGCATCAACGGACGCAGGAAGCCAAGCAGCAAGAGCAATACGATCGCCATCTGTTACGCCTGTATAGCACACCGGAAGATGTCGAACGTGCACGTGATCGTAAGCTGGTAGAAATCGATGGATTGATAGCCTTGGTGCGCGGCAACCTATATTCAGTAACATCCAGCAAAGCGCAATTGTTGAGTAAAGCTGCTAATATGGAGCGTTCTGGTAAAAAAATACCAGCGGATGTATTGCAGGAAATCGAAAAGTACGAAAAAACCGAAGCAAAATATTTACGAGATATTGAGCAGTACACAGAGCAAAAAGCAGGCGTTGAGCGCAACTTTGCGCAAGACAAGCAGCGCATTATGCAGTTGTTAGGCAAAAAATAAGTCTAAAAAAAATTGAGTCTTAACTCGAAATAACTTACCCTTCCCTGCCTTTTTGCAAAAAAGAGTGCCTTTTCGGAGTAGTTCCGAGCTGTGTGGGAAATTCCCATGTATTTGGCGCGCTAGGCAAACAGAAGTTGCCTAGGCCACATTTTTTACCTGACTTTCAGGTAATTGTCTTCCCTACGGGGGATACCCAATCCAAGCAAGTGCAGCTGTTATAGCTGCTGCAGGTTTTCTGTAATGCACTTGCGTAGAGTGGAGAGTACCCATGAATCAAGCTATAAAAATAATAGCCTCAGATGAGGCGTTGACGAAAAACACTAAATTTCAAGTGTATACCGAGCGGCAACTGGACAAGATTAAACCGCTACAAAAATTAACAGAAGAACAACGCTTTGAAATGCGTGTTGTTGCCAACGTACTGCCTTTTCGAGTGAATCAGTACGTAATTGATGAGCTGATAGATTGGAGCGATATACCTAACGATCCGATTTTTCAGTTGACCTTCCCACAGCGTGGCATGCTGTATCCCGAGGATTATCAGCGCATGGCTGATGCCCTACAGCGCGATGCAGAGCGCAGTGAAATCAGCGTCATTGCTAACGAAATCCGCCAGAAGCTCAATCCGCACCCAGCGGGTCAGCAAGAAATGAATGTGCCTACTTTGGATGGTGAGCCACTGCCGGGCATGCAGCACAAATACCGTGAAACCGTACTGTTTTTCCCCAGCCAGGGTCAGGTGTGTCATAGCTACTGTACCTTCTGTTTCCGCTGGGCGCAGTTTATCGGTGATAAAGAGCTTCGCTTTGCCAGTAACGAAGCGGGTAGTCTGCATGCTTATTTGGCACAGAATAAAGATGTCACTGATGTGTTAATTACCGGTGGCGACCCCATGGTGATGAAAACCCATCACTTAAAAGGTTATTTGGATGGCATGCTGCATCCGTCACTTGATCATGTGCAAAGTATCCGTATTGGTACTAAGTCACTGACTTTCTGGCCGCAGCGTTATGTCACCGATCCGGATGCCGATGAATTGCTAGCACTGTTTGAACGTTTGGTTAAGGGTGGTAAGCATGTGGCTTTAATGGCGCACTTTAACCATTGGCGTGAGATGGAAACCCCTATCGTGCGTGAAGCGATTCGCCGTATTCGCGATACCGGCGTAGTGATTCGTGCACAAGCACCGGTGGTAAAACACATTAACGATGACCCAGCCGTGTGGGCGCGGATGTGGGATACCCAAGTTCGCTTAGGAATTATTCCGTACTATATGTTTGTTGAGCGTGATACAGGGGCAAAACGTTACTTTGAAGTGCCTTTGATACGCACCTACGAGATTTATCGTGAGGCGATAAAACAGGTGTCTGGTTTGGCGCGTACTGCACGTGGACCATCCATGAGTGCGGGGCCGGGTAAGGTTGAAATTCAAGGCGTGGTAGAAATTGCTGGCGAAAAAGTGTTTGCTTTACGCTTTATTCAGGGTCGTAATCCGGACTGGGTGCAGCGTATTTTCTTTGCTAAATATGACGAGAATGCAACTTGGTTTGATGATTTAAAGCCGGCTCTGGGTGAAGATAAGTTTTTCTTTAGCGATGAGTACGATGCGATGCAAGCCGTGGCGTACGACGAATAAATAACGTTTGCGCATAAAAAAGGCCTAGGCAGTGTAATAGCTGTCTAGGCCTTTTTGTATTTGGATGGTTTTTATTCGTTGGTGATCAGCGTTCCGACACCGTGATCAGTAAAAATTTCCAACAGAACAGCGTTAGGCACGCGACCATCAATAATGTGCGCACTTTGCACGCCCGTTTGTACAGCATCCAGAGCGCAGCGGATTTTCGGTAGCATGCCGCCATAAATAGTGCCGTCTGCAATCAGCTCATCAACCTGTTCGGTATTTAGACCGGTCAGCACATTGCCTTCCTTGTCCATTAAACCGGCAATATCGGTCAGCAGCATCAGCTTCTCAGCACAGAGCGCTTCAGCAACCTTGCCAGCTACTAAGTCAGCGTTAATATTGTAAGACTCACCGTTATCACCGACCCCGATGGGGGCAATGACGGGAATAAAGTCGCCCTGCACCAGCATATGTAGCAAATCGGTATTGATGCTGGAAACCTCGCCCACCTGACCAATATCGATGATTTCTGGTTTGGTCATGTCGGGGGTTTGTCGGGTTACTTGCAGCTTGCGCGCACGAATTAGGCGTGCATCCTTACCGGTTAAACCAATAGCGCTACCGCCGTGACTGTTGATGAGGTTAACGATGGATTTGTTCACCTGTCCACCGAGCACCATTTCCACCACGTCCATGGTTTGCTCGTCGGTAACGCGCATGCCATCTACGAAACGGCTTTCTATGCTGAGACGCTTAAGTAATTCACCAATTTGTGGGCCGCCGCCATGTACCACCACAGGGTTAATCCCCACTGCTTTCATCAGTACAATATCGCGAGCAAAACCGGTTTTAAGTTCTTCGCTTTCCATGGCATGACCGCCATATTTGATGACCAAGGTTTTGCCAACAAAACGACGAATATAGGGCAATGCCTCGGATAGAACTTCGGCAACATGGGCAGCGGCGTCACGGTCTAAGGTCATTTATTTACTCCAAAAACTAAAAAGGCCAAGATAAAGAGGGTTCAATGGCTAACAATTGATTGCGGAAAATTTCAATGACTGCCTGCAACTCTTCTTGGCTGTCACCTTCAAAACGCAGCACCAATGTAGGGGTGGTGTTGGATGCGCGCACTAAGCCCCAGCTTTTTGGGTAGTCAACGCGCACGCCATCTAAGGTGTTTACCTTGCCTTCACCCCATTGGGCAGCGTTTAGTAGCGTGTTAATAATTTTAAATTTGCTGTCATCCGTAACGTCAATGGTTAACTCTGGTGTTGAGTGACTGGTTGGGAATGCGGCGAATATTTGTTCGCTAGTACGAGTATCCAGCGCGATGATTTCTAGCAAGCGAGCCGCGCTATATAAACCATCATCAAAACCGTACCAACGCTCTTTGTAGAAAATATGGCCACTCATTTCACCGGCCAATAACGCGCCGGTTTGCTTAAGCTTGGCTTTCATCAGTGAATGACCGGTTTTCCACATTATCGGACGACCCCCATAGCCGCTGATCAGTGCCGGTAGACGGCGCGAGCATTTGACGTCAAAGATGATGTCAGCACCGGGATTGCGTGAAACCACATCTTTAGCCAGTAACATCATTAAACGATCTGCAAAAATAATTTGCCCGGTGTTGGTTACCACGCCAAGGCGGTCGGCGTCGCCATCAAAAGCGATACCTATATCGGCCTGTTGCTGCTGCACCGTCATAATCAGTTGATGCAGGTTTTCTGGCTTGCCGGGATCTGGGTGGTGATTGGGGAAATTCCCATCAACTTCGCAAAATAATGGCACCACTTCACAGCCTAAGCCTTCAAACAACTCCTGCGCGATAACTCCCGCTACGCCATTACCGCAATCGATAACTATTTTTAAGGGTTTAGCTAAAGCAACATCACTACAGATACGCTCAAGGTAGGCCGGTAGAATATCTAACTGTTCGACACGGCCAGAACCCGTTGAGAGTTCATGGTCTTTAATGCGTTCATACAGCGCAGTGATGCGCTCGTTCGCTAAGGTTTCACCGTCGATAACAATCTTAAAGCCATTATAGTTGGCTGGATTATGACTGCCGGTCACCATAACCCCAGTCGTCGCTGGCAGCGTGTGGGTGGCAAAATACAGTACGGGCGTAGGCACCATGCCTAAGTCAGTCACCTCACAGCCGGCTTCCACCAATCCTTGAATCAGTGACTCGCTGAGCTCAGGGCCGGACAGGCGACCGTCACGCGCTACAGCAACAGCGGGTTGGCCTTGATGAATGCTTTCTGCACCCACCGCACGACCAATCCAGTAGGCGGTATCACTGGTGAGTGTCTCATCGACAATGCCGCGAATGTCGTAGGCACGAAAGATGCCACTGACGACACTTTGTTGGGTTAAATCAAAGGGGCTACTAACAGGCTGGTTTAAGCCAAAAGGATCTAACTCTTCATCTAAGATATCGATGTCTAAAATTTCATCTTCTTCTAGGATGTCAGCCTGTAAAGCGTCGTGCAAGTCCATTAGGATTGCTGCAGTGGGTGTTGCTTCGCTGGCGTCAAAGAGCTCATTGGACATGGGCTCTGCCGGTAGCGGTTCAGGCTTGCTAGCCGCAGGAGTTTGATTCCTTCTTTGCGCCGTCGTTTGTGATAGAGAGACAGCCAAAGCCTGTAAGGCTGGTGTGCGTAGACTTTCCGTATTAAAGCTTTTGCCCATTTGCCAGTTTTGCAGTAGCTGGCTGAATTGATGGCAGTCTTTATTAATTTGTGTGCGCAAGCCGAAATAGGCGATAAATAAAGCAGCTAGACTGCTCAATAGCGCAATGAGCAAGGCAAGAGCCGAAAAAATAAAGTTGGTGTTGCTGGTTAAAGGCTCGGCTGCCTGAGTAAGGCTCAAGGTCCACTGCGGATGAGCTGTAGCTAGGTTTTGCGTAGTGGAACTACTGAGCGATTGCCCTTTGCTTGCAATAGTCAGTTCAGGGGCGCTGGGCAGTTTTTGCTTCAAGCTGATTTGCAGATCGTTGGTGTTAAGGTTGGGTAACGTTGTGCTTAGCAGGGCTGCATCATAGGCTACTAATACAGTACCAATTGCGCGTTTGCTTGTGGGATCAAGTACAGCTGTAGCTTTGTAGATATAACGCTTGCTATCAGCAATTAAAAACTCAGGCGCAGGATTATTACCGCTTTCAGCGCTATTGATAAGCTCTAGGGCCGCGTAATTGATTGGCGCTGCTCGTTGATTATCTAAGGCCGCTTGACCGCGTGGACTGATAAACAAATCAACGACGCTGGCTCGATAGCTCAGCTGTTGGGCAAGAATCTGTATGGCTTGTTCGTCCTTGCTATGTAATGCAGCGATTACGGCAGGGTTTTCGGCAATGGCTTGGGCATCGCTGTTAATTAACTCAACGCTTTGTTTGACGCTGGATAAAAAAGCTTCTGTCCAAGCTTGGGTGTATTTTTGCTGCTGTTCATCGAGTGCTTCTGTCTGTGACCAAAGCAATAGGGCGGTGGCACCCGCAATGCCCACTATGCATAAAAATAGGCCTATGAGTAGATGGGTGTTGCTCTGTGGCTTTTTGGTTTTTTCCGGTGCGATAACGTCCGTATTTTGCGTGTCTTTGATCTTGCGCTTAAAGAGCTTCATAGTGTCCCCTTAATTTATGCTTTACCCGTGTGCCCAAAACCACCAGCGCCACGCTCGCTCGTAGCAAATTCTTGTGTGATGGCCAATTCTGCCTGCACAATAGGGACCAAAACAAGCTGGGCAATGCGCTCACCTACATCGATGGTGAACGTGCTTTGTCCTCTGTTCCAGCAAGACACCATCAGCTCGCCTTGGTAATCCGAGTCAATCAGACCGACCAGATTACCCAAAACAATACCGTGTTTATGGCCTAAACCTGAGCGGGGCAGTATCACAGCAGCTAGGCCAGAGTCTTCGATGTAAATCGATAATCCAGTGGGAATCAACTGGGTTTGCCCAGGTTGTAGCTCAAGAGGCTCTTGTACCATAGCGCGCAGATCTAATCCGGCAGAGCCGGGGGTGGCATAACTAGGTAGTGGAAACTCGTTGCCAAGGCGTGGGTCGAGGATTTTTGTTTGTAGTTTGTACATATTCGGTTAGCCTGTTTAAAGTTTTTTGCTAATAAATTCAATTAGTTGCTGTGCTATTTTGCTTTTTGAGGTTTGTGCAAAGTGCGTTTGCTTATGTTGGCGGTCGATCACTGAAATGGCGTTTTCGTCACTATTAAAGCCGATAGCTGTGTTGGCTACGTCGTTAGCCACTATGAGGTCAAGGTTTTTGCTTTTTAGTTTACCGGCAGCATAGTGCAAAATGTTCTGGGTTTCTGCGGCAAAGCCCACACAAAAGGGGCGGTCACTTCGTTTAGCTAGAGTCGCGAGAATATCTGGGTTACGTATCAGACGTAAAATTAAACCATCGTCCGTGTCGGTGTCTTTTTTAAGTTTATGTTCAGTATAAATTTCTGGGCGGAAATCAGCCACTGCGGCTGCGGCAATCAGAATATCGCAAGGCATAGCCGCTTCGCAGGCAATTAGCATTTCTTGAGCGCTGGTTACATTGATGCGCTCGACTCGATCGGGAGTCGTTTGCTGTACTGGGCCAGTGACCAAGGTGACGCGTGCGCCGGCTTCCACAGCAGCCTGAGCAATAGAAAAACCCATTTTGCCGGAGCTGTGGTTGGTAATGTAACGCACTGGGTCGATAGCTTCTTGCGTAGGACCTGCGGTAACCAATACGTGCTTGCCAGTTAGAGTCAGACGCTGAAAGTTATCCGCAGCAGCGTGAGCAAGTTCATCAGCCTCGAGCATGCGACCAAAACCAAGATCACCGCAGGCTTGGCTACCCGCAGCAGGGCCAAGAATGCTGTAACCGCGCTTTTGTAAGGCTTGGATATTGTCTTGTGTTGCTTGATCACGCCACATGGCTTGATTCATCGCCGG
>LFTS01000207.1:0-6156 GCA_001513435.1 Gammaproteobacteria bacterium DTU040 | reverse complement strand
CGTGCCCCGCGCGTCATGACCACGCGCACATCGGCGCCATGATCTTTGAGGCGGCGTACTAGGTCAGCACTTTTATAAGCTGCGATACCGCCGCCAATTCCAAGAATAATTCGTTTGTTAAACAGCCGTTGCATGGTTTTATCTAATAGCTCAGGAAGAAAATGGCAAAGAAAAATTACCGGCCTAAGATAGCATATAAAGTATGAAATGAATGTTGCTGATTAAGGACTCACTGTTGCTGTATTTGTTGGAGCGCAACTCTGCGTGTGATTGGAGCTATACAGGTGTACAGGGTTGATTTACGAAAAGGCTGTTGTGACATTCGCAAGCGCATAACGCATTTAATCGCAAAGGAGTGTGATAATGAGTATAAAGCTATGGCCTGAACAGGAGCGTCCACGTGAGAAGCTGCTTGCCCATGGTTCGGTGGCTCTATCAGATGCAGAGTTGCTGGCTATTTTTTTACGTACCGGCGTGCGGGGCTGTAGCGCAGTTGAGTTAGCGCGCAGGCTTTTGGCTGAGTTTGGTGGCTTAAGGCAGTTGCTAGAAGCCAATATAGATGAATTCACGCAGCACATGGGCTTAGGGCCGGCTAAGTACGCACAGTTACAAGCAGTGCTGGAAATGGGACGACGCCACCTTGCTGCCACCATTGCGCGCGAGTCAGCACTGGAAAGCCCGCAGGCGGTGAGGGATTTTCTTAAAGCGAAGTTGCGCCATGAGCCCCACGAGGTGTTTGCCTGCTTATTTATGGATACCAAGCATCGAGTTTTGGCCTTTGAAGTGTTGTTTTACGGCACGATTGACGGTGCTAGCGTGTATCCACGTCAAGTCGTAAAGCGCGCACTGGCGCATAATGCGGCAGCACTTATTCTGACTCATAACCACCCATCTGGAGTATCTGAGCCCAGTCAGGCGGATAAAATTCTGACCGAGCGTTTAAAAGAGGCGTTGGCGCTGATTGATGTGCGCATTCTGGACCATTTTATTGTGGGTGACGGTGAACCTTTATCTATGGTAGAGCACGGCTGGATGTAAGCAGCTAACTAGTACTGCTCATCACCATAGTCAGAAGATAAATCGTTAAGGTCAGGCTCGCCGGGAATGCTGTGTTCTTCGTTAGCCCAAGCGCCAAAATCAATTAGTTTGCAGCGTTCACTACAAAAAGGGCGATGCGGGTTGTCTGTGCTCCAGACCACTTGTTTCTCGCATTTTGGACAAGCGACACTCAGTGGCTTAGTCATGAGGGTTCTCCAGCAGCTGTAAATATTTTTTGTGCAATTGAGCGACCTGCAGTTCGAGTTCGTTTAGGTTGCCATGATTGGATAAAATGTCGTCCGCATAGCCTAAGCGTTGTTCGCGTGGCATTTGTGCGGCCAGAATAGCCTGCACTTGCTCTGTACTCACCTTGTCGCGGGCTAGCGTACGCTCAACCTGTATGTGGGTTGGCACGTCGACCACAATGACGCGCTCCACTCTTTGATGCTGGCCTGATTCTATCAGTAGGGGCGAAACCAGCAAGGCGTAGGCTGAGCGTGCCTGCGCAAGGCTTTCTTCAATGGCCTGACGAATCAAGGGATGTAATAACTGCTCCACCCACAGGCGCTGCTCGGCATCAGTGAAAATAAGCTCGCGTAATGCAGCTCTATTAAGACTGCTGTCAGCATGCAGTATTTTTTCGCCGAAGTGATTGACCAAAGCCTGCAGCGCCGGTTGACCTGACTCGACCACCCAGCGTGCGGCATCATCAGCATCTACTGTATGGATCCCAAGCTTGGCAAAAGCCTTGGCTGCCGCGCTTTTACCGCTGCCAATCCCGCCGGTTAAACCTATCACCCAAGGTGCTTGCATAGTTGTCTCTCAGTATTAATAGGCGACACAATACAAAAATATGACAGCAGGGTCACGTCTTGCTGATATTTTGTGCGCAATCACTGTCTTCTGCGATGCAATAAAGTATTCTTAGTCACGAAAAATAACGCCTAAGACGTTTTACTTAACCGGGAAATCATTATGCGTAGTTACCGTAAATTCTTACCTATTTTCTTTGCTGTGTTCTTGCACATACCGCTAACTAGTGCTGCAGAGTCGCCTGTGCTCGAAGGCAATGAACGCCAGCAGTATCTTGACTCAATCATGCGGTTGCAAGCCATTCAGGATGAACGTAGCGCTCTGATAGCGCAGATAAATTTGCTGCTAAAAGAGCATGCACTGCTGTCGGGTTATCAGGTCGGCTATCGCAATCCACAAGACATAGTTTACAGCATAAGCGTGGTAAAGCATGGAGAGTTATCGATTCGCGAACAGACGCGTACCGTGCAAACAGGGCAGCTGCAAGTGCGTTCGCGCACCATTAATGTATTTGGTATGAGCTCATCCTTTGGTTACGACTGTTTTGCTAACAAGGTTGACTGCATCATCACGCACTCAAGCAGTTCAACACCGCTATTGCGCATTGCTCGGCAGCCCAATATTGCTCAAGAGCTTGCCCAAGCCTTGTCCTATCTTGTGCGTGATATGCAGCGCAGTTAAGCATGCCAAAAATTAAGGAGAAACACATAAAACGAGGAGCAGTGCTGGCGCTGTTTTTTATTTTATTCAGTATGCTGAGCGTTGCTCGTGCTCAACCCTGTGGGGCTATTGCAACGCTGCAGCGCATCGAAGGAATCGTTAAAGTGCAGCCAGCGCAGGCTGCTTTTCCTTTGCGTGATGTGCAAGTTCCACATGGATTATGTGCCGGCGATAAGGTTTTTACGCTAACCAATGGTAAGGCCTTAATTATTTATGACGCAGGCGAGCTGGTGCTGGATAACAGCAGCAAAGTAACCATTATTCAGGCGCAACAATTGAATCTGGATGAAGGCAGCGCAGTGTTTGAAGTGCAGCGCCAAGCCAAAGGGCAAGAGCTGCAGGCGCATACGCCTTTAATAGTAATTGGTGTCAAAGGCACAAGGTTTTTATTGACCAGCCAAGACAAAAACACTCAAGTGGCACTGATTCGCGGTTTGATTGAGGTGCAGCGCCAAGACAAGCAGGAAATGGCGTATTACCAAACCAAACCGAACACTGACGTGTTGGAGCTTAGCGAACAAGAACGCCTTGAGTTTGAGCAGTTTGTTAAAAATCGTGGACAGGAGTTTGCTCAGTTCGCCGAGCAGCGGCGCGCCGAATTCTCCGCTTTTGTCCAAGCCATTGCCCTGCAAGAGGGCTTGCAGCTATCACTGGGCGAACGCGACGCAAAATACATTGCCCTTGAGGCGCCCATCAGCGACGAGCTTGAGCAGCAACACAACGAATTGGCGCAATGGTTGAATTAAAACAGCTACTGCGTGGCAAGCTGGTTTTATATGGGCTGGCGTTTCTCTTACTGCTGCTGGTGTATGCAATTGCACAAAACCCTCGACCTCTGGTGCAGTCATTGGCGGGTGAGCTATCCGATGTCTATTACAGCTTCAATTCGCGTCAGCCCCCGCCTGAGCTGGTGTTTCTTGAAATTGAAAATGATAGTGTTCGCCAGTTTGGGCGTTGGCCATGGCAGCGCAAGATTTTGGCTGAAGGATTGCAGCGTTTAGAGCAGGCCAAAGTGATCGGGCTGGATATGCTGTTTTCTGAGGCGACTAGGGCGCGCCACGATTTAGCGCTTATACAAACCTTGGCGCAGCTGCCGGTTATTGGCGGCCTGTTTCTTAATGGACCGATGAGTTCAGAGCTGGATGAGGCGGCTTGGAGTGCCTTGGCTGACTCTGCCATATTAGGTGTTCAACATAGCGGTCTTATTGCTAGCCAGCGTATTGAATTGCCGACGCCGCAGATCCGCGAGGCGCTGCCGTTATTAGCAGCGTTAAATATCACTGCCGATGACGATCAACTGTTTCGTCATTACCCCGTTGCGTTTCAAGTGCATGATTTGGTGTTGCCTAATTTGGCGGTGCAAATGTGGCGCTTAGCTAAACAACAGAATGTGCAGCTTAGCGCCGAGCATGCAACTCTAGGCGCGCAGTATTTACCCGTGGATGCGCAGGCGCGGCTACGTTTGAATTTTTATCCTACTGACAGCTGGCAGCGCATAACCTTTGCTGAATTGATGCAAGACGACTGGCAGCCTGAGCGTGTTGCTGGGCGCATTGTACTGGTGGGTATTAGCGAGGCGGGTGTCACTGATATCCGTGCCACTCCATTAGGGCAAATTCCCGGTCCGTTGATACACCTAACTATGCTGGGGAATTTATTCGATGGCAGCTTGCTGACGCCTATTAATGGGTTGCAGTTGTTTTCGCTGATGTGCGTGAGCCTGTTAATTGGTATCTGGACATGGCAGCTGCGTTTGCCCGTAGTCAGAATCGCTGTGTGGGGCTTACAGGCGGTTACTCTGTGTGTGCTGGGTTTACTGGCGTACAAGTATTTTAATCTATGGTTGGAAGTGTTTTATCCAATCGTCTTGCTGTTTTTGTGGCTGGTGTTGGGCGAGGCCTGGCTATTTAGAATTAGTACGGCTGAGACCCGGTATCTGCGTAATGCTTTTAGTAGTTATGTGGCGCCCACCTTGGTGAATAAACTGGTGAAACAGGGTGAGGATTTGCATTTGGGTGGTCAGCGCCAGCAATTAACTGCTTTGTTCACTGACTTGCGCGACTTTACCCCGACCACCGAAGCGCTGGATACTGAGGTGTTGGTGCAACACCTTAATGCGTATTTTGGCTTAATGATTAACCGGCTGCACCGCTATCAAGGCACGCTGGACAAGCTCATCGGTGATGCAGTAATGGCGCTGTTTAATGCGCCCTTAGCTGATGAGGACCATGCTTACCATGCCTGCTTGGCCGCTGCTGCCATGATGCAGGCGTTAGAGGAATTTAATCACCGCTGGCCGGATGACCCGATACGTCAGCTACGCATGGGCGTCGGTATCAATACCGGTGAAGCCATTGTCGGCAATATCGGCGCGGCTGGGCGTTTTAACTACACAGCCATAGGTGATGCGGTTAATATTGCTGCACGTTTAGAAAGCGCCACTAAAGAAGTGCAGCAACAATGGCAGCAGCTGCCAGCAGCGCAGCGTCCTTGTCAGCGAGTTGATATTCTTATTGGCGAAGCCACCTATAAGGCGGTTAAAGATAGGTTGCCTTGTTATCCCGTAGAAGAGTTAGTCCTGAAAGGTAAAAGTCAGCCTTTGCCCGCTTGGGTATTAGATTGGCAAAAGATGGTGCAGGACTCTGTTTTATAATCTGTAGTGTTCATGAATCAATCACCTAAATATCAATCCTCTTTAACGCGATGGCAAACCGTCTTATTGGATGCATGGCAGCACGACCAGACGCGTAAACGCCTGTGGGCGTTAGCCATTCCCATGATTCTCAGTAACCTGTCGGTGCCTATGGTGTCGCTGGTGGATACTGCAGTTATTGGGCGCTTGCCCCATGCCTATCAATTGGGTGCGGTGGCGGTGGGCGCAAGTCTCTATACCTTGCTGGTGTGGGTCTGTGGTTTTTTACGTATGGCCTGTACCGGCTTTACCGCGCAGGCGGCTGGGAAAAAAGACTTTGCATTGTTGCGGCTGATTCTGTGGCAAAGCCTGATTTTGGCCATGCTGCTTACTGCGCTGCTCGTGGCTGGTGCAGCATCCTTAACCGACACGGCGTTGCAGTTGATGAATGCTAGTCCTGATTTACATGCTACAGCGCGCGAGTATTTTCAGATTCGCTTATGGGGTTTGCCAGCGGCTTTGTTAATGCATGTGCTAGCCGGTTGGTTGCTGGGTGTGCAGAACGCACGGGCTGCTTTGTGGATGCTGTTAGTGGCGAACCTGACTAACGTAGCTTTGGATATTTATTTTGTGCTGGGCTTGCACTGGGAAGTAGCGGGTGCAGCGCGGGCTTCCGTGATAGCCGAATGGCTGGGTGCGATAACGGGCTTGTTTTTGGCGGCAAGGTATTTACGCGCTCATCCCGCGGTGACGGTTTGGGGGCGATTGCTCAGCTGGTTGCAGTGGCGTCCTTTGCTGGCGGCCAATCGAGATATTTTACTGCGCAGTTTGGCGCTGCAGGCGGTGTTTTTTATGGTCACAGTGCAGGGTACGCGTTTGGGCGACAGCGTTGTGGCTGCTAATGCTTTATTGCTTAATGGCTTGATGTTGACGGCCTTTGCGCTGGATGGTTT
>LFTS01000049.1 GCA_001513435.1 Gammaproteobacteria bacterium DTU040 | reverse complement strand
CTTTTTGTAGCCAGCGCGGGTGCGCCGTGAGCACCACAGGGTCTTTTTCCAGTTGCGGCAACAGTTCTTCAGCTTCCGCTTGGGCGCGGCGTAACACGGCATTGAGCATGCCTTGCGCCCATTGTTTCTTTAAGGTTTTAGCGCAGTCAACGGTTTCACTAATCGCAGCATGCGGCGGAATACGGGTATAGAGCAATTGGTACAGACCAATAATCAGCAACGCCTGTACGTCTTGATCGGCTTTACGCAGGGGTTTGCTTAAAAACTGTGCGGCTAGGATTTCCAAACGCGGATACCAACGCGCACTGCCCAGCGCGAGCTCTTGCACCAGCGGGCGATCGCGCACGGCGACTTTAGCCAACACGTTGGGCAAGCTGCCTGCGAGCGAGGCTTTACCGTTAAGAACTGCAGTTAGGGCATGGGCAGCAGCGAGGCGTGGATTCATGCGCCCAGCACCTGACCCAGAGTAAAGAGCTCAGCACGGCCATTGTAAATATCCGCAAACGCCAACGCCTTCGCGTTAGGCAGCTGCATCTGCGTGATTAACAACGCATCCTGCCCACAAGCCACCAGCAACCCTTCGCGGCTGACCTGCAGAATACTGCCGGGTGTGCCCTGCTGCTCAACCACCTGCGCAGCATGTACTTTAATACTGGTCTCGCCCAGCAGCGTATGACTAATCGGCCAAGGATGAAAGGCACGCACAGCACGCTCAATGACCTGTGCCGGCTGTTGCCAGTCAATGAATGCACAGCCTTTGCTTAGTTTGTGCGCGTAGGTAGCCAACTCATTCTGCTGAATAACAGGCTGCGCCGTGCCAGCTAAGAGTTGCGCAACGGTCTCTAGTACGGCAGGCGGGCCCATGCTGGCTAAGCGGTCATGCAGGCTGCCGCCGGTGTCGCTAGCAGCAATAGGTGTCGCTACTTTTAGCAGCATTGGGCCAGTATCCAAACCGGCTTCCATCTGCATCACAGTCACGCCGGTTTCGGCATCACCCGCTTCGATGGCACGCTGAATGGGCGCTGCCCCTCGCCAACGTGGCAGCAACGAGGCATGGCTGTTAATGCAGCCCAAACGTGGGGTATCGAGAATGGCTTGCGGCAAAATCAGCCCGTAAGCTACGACCACCATCAAGTCTGCCTTGAATTCAGCAAGCGTAGCTTGAGCCTCTTCAGTCCGTAGGTTTTGCGGTTGTAACACGGGAATATCGTGCGCCAGCGCGAGTTGTTTGACCGGACTGGCCACCAGCTTTTGCCCACGTCCTGCAGGGCGATCCGGCTGGGTGTAAACCGACACCACCTTATGCTGGGAGTCGAGTAAGGCTTGTAAATGCTGAGCAGCAAACTCCGGCGTACCGGCAAACACTATACGGGCTGAATCTGACATTGCATTCCTTGAACAAAATGATAGCGCTGGGCTTACTGCTGCGCTTGGCGGTGCTGTTTTTCGAGTTTTTTTCTAATACGGTTGCGCTTGAGGTTAGACAAGTAGTCAACAAACAACTTACCGTTGAGATGGTCGCACTCGTGCTGCACACAGATGGCCAACAAACCTTCTGCGATGATCTCAAAGGGCACACCATTACGGTCCAAAGCATTCACTTTGACTCGCTGCGGCCGCTGTACATCCTCATAAAACCCGGGCACCGACAAACAACCTTCCTGATATACGTCGGTTTCTTCAGTAAGCACAGTAAACTCAGGGTTGATGAACACTAAGGGCTCAGACTTATCATCCGATAAGTCCATAACGACAATACGCTGATGCACATCCACCTGAGTAGCAGCTAAGCCAATCCCCGGCGCGTCGTACATGGTTTCGAACATATCGTCGACCAGTTCACGTATTTGATTATCGACCTTAACCACCGGTTGCGCTATGGTGCGCAAGCGCGGATCAGGGAATTCAAGTATTTTTAAAATTGCCATATGCGTTTGTGATGTACTTGTGGAATAAAATTAATTTGCACTGTTATTATTACATGCATTGATGTAATACTGCTTCAATTCTAAAGATTTTGGAGTAATCTTTATGGGTCGCTCCAGCAATCTGCCTATGCTAAAGGGAATCATTACATGAGGAAAACATTAGTCGCTCTGTTGTTGCTAGTCACTGCCGGATTAGTGCAAGCGCAAGTGGAGTTAAAAGATAACCACCCAGACAAGTATACCGTTGTTAAAGGTGACACTCTATGGGACATTTCAGGCAAGTTTCTTAGCAAACCATGGAAATGGCCTGAGATTTGGCATGCCAACCCACAAGTAGCCAACCCACACCTTATTTACCCCGGCGATATTCTAAGTCTGGTTTATATTGATGGCCAACCACGCATCATGCTCAATCGTGGCGAAAGCCGCGGTACTGTCAAGCTATCACCCAAGGTGCGTAGTACGCCAATGGCAGAGGCTATCCCAACCATTCCTTTAGAAAGCATTAATAGCTTCTTAATCAACAACCGCATTATTAACTCTGTCGCAGAGTTTGAGGGCGCTCCTTACATAGTCGCCGGTAATGCAGAACGCGTGCTTAGCGGCAAAGGCGATCGCATCTATGCGCGCGGCTCTTTGGCTCCTGATGAAAACTACAACATTTTCCGCCAAGGCCGTGTATACACTGATCCACAGACTCAAGAGTTTTTAGGTATCAATGCTGATTACATTGGGACGGGCGACATCATTTCAAGTGAGGGCGAAATAGGCACTTTAGTCCTTAGCCGTACCGCGCAGGAAGTACGTATCGCTGACCGCTTGTTTGCTACTGAAGAAAGAACGATCAACTCAACCTTTTTTCCCAGCGAACCCAAAGAACAAATTAACGGCGTGATTCTTGATGTACCTCGCGGTGTTTCGCAAATTGGTCAGTACGACGTAGTCACCATCAACAAGGGTACGCGTGACGGACTGGTAGAGGGCAGCGTGCTAGCCGTTTACAAAACAGGTGAAACCGTGCGCGACCGTGTTACCGGCGATAAGGTAAAAATCCCAGACGAGCGCTCTGGCCTGCTGATGGTGTTTCGCACCTACGACAAAATCAGTTACGGCTTAGTACTCTACGCTAGCCGTCAACTAGCCGTTATGGATAAAGTTAAAAACCCGTAACAAGACTGAGCAAGGCGTGTTTCTACACGCCTTGTTTGATTTAACAAGGAAGTTGTTATGGCACAGGATATTTCTCCCCGCGAGCTGCACGCGCGTCTTTGTTTGCACGCCACGCCCCAAATTGGCCCACAGCGTTTTCAGCTACTGCTCAATCATTTCTCAAGCGCCGAAGCTGCACTGGCAGCATCCACCTCAGCATGGCTGCAACTTGGTCTGCCTGAACAATGCAAAACCCTTAGTCAAGGTAATGAAGTGCTACAAAAAGCTGAGGCAGCGTTAAAGTGGGCTGAAAACCCTCTGCATCACCTCATCTTGCACGACAGCCTGGACTATCCGGCTTTGCTCAGTGAAACCCACGCCGCCCCAGCTGTGCTGTTTGTGGAAGGCAATCCAAAAGCGCTAGCCATGCCACAGCTTGCTATTGTGGGCAGCCGCAACGCTACTCCTACTAACAAACAGACCGCCTATCATTTTGCCAAAACACTGGCCGCAGCAGGTTGTGCAATCACCAGTGGGTTAGCCTCAGGCATTGACACCGCAGCACATCAGGGCGCACTGAAAGCCGGTGGCTGCACGCTCGCCGTTGTAGGTACAGGCTTGTGGCATACTTACCCGAAATCCAATCACGCCTTGCGTGAACAAATTGCACAATCCAGCGGCGCACTGGTTTCAGAGTTTTGCTTAGATGTCAGCCCAATCGCAGCTAATTTCCCAAAACGTAATCGCATTATTAGTGGTTTATCGCTGGGTGTTTTAGTTGTTGAGGCTGGTTTAGCCAGCGGCTCTTTGATTACCGCACGTTACGCTGCTGAACAAAATCGCGATGTATTTGCCATTCCCGGCTCAATTCACTACCCCGGCAGCAAAGGCTGTCATCAACTGTTGCGTGATGGTGCTGTATTGGTCGAGTGCGTACAGGATATTCTAGGTGCTTGGCAACATTGGCTTAGTACGCCCATACATGACTCAGAGCCCAAGCCAGCAGAAACCGCGCCCTGCGCTTTACTCGCTCTATTGCAAAGCAAGCCCATGGGTAACGACGAACTTGCGCAGCAATTACAGCTAGACATGCCTACCGTCTTGCAACAACTCACTGAGCTTGAGCTAGACGGCAAAATTTACACTAAAGCAGGCTTGTGGCACTATCTGCCCAAAAAATCATCTTAGTGCTTATGGCACACACTTTTCTGTTAAGGAGCACAATGAGCTGGAGACTGGTAAAATCATGCATGCTAACGCTTGCGACTCTATCCTCATACTCAACTGCTTACGCTGAGCAAGAAACCACGCAGGACAAAACAATCGAGTCAGCGCCTAAAAAAACTCTATCTTCTTATGTTCATGATCTATTTAAACCCGTACCGGCTGAACCCTACTGGTATGTCCAAACCAGCCTGTACACTAAACACTTTAACCCCAAACCTGAGCATAATAACAACCAAGATTTAATTGGTTTAGAGCGCCACACAGCAAACAGTTACCTGCTTGGCGGCGCGACGTTCCGACATTCTTTTGGCGGGCGTTCCTATTATGGCTATACGGGTAAAAGGTTTGATTTTGCCGGCACTCCTTTTTACGGCAAAGTAACCGCAGGACTGCTGTACGGCTACAAAGGGGAGTATCGCGATAAAATTCCTTTAAACCGCTTTGAAATCGCACCTGCTGTTATTCCATCGCTTGGAGTAAAATACCGTCGGCTGGGTGCCGAGATTCTTTTACTGGGTACAGCCGCAACCATGATCAACGTTGGTCTTGAGTTATAATCCTCTGATAGTCCACTCTTAAGCTGGAACGCAATGCACAGCACATGGCAGCTACAACAAGCCGCACAAAAAATAAAGCACGGAGGCGTAATCGCCTACCCAACAGAAGCGGTGTGGGGGCTAGGGTGCGACCCATGGAATAAAGCGGCTGTGATGCGAGTTTANNTAGCAACAGCTGTATAACTCTTGGCCCGGACCAAACACTTGGCTGGTTCCGCACCACAACCGCCTGCCTAATTGGATTACCGGGCAACACAATTCTGTGGCGCTGCGAGTCAGCGCGCACCCTTTGGTACAGCAGCTATGTCGCTTAACCGGTCCCTTGGTGTCTACTTCAGCCAATCCAACTGGACATCCTGCTGCTAGTAGCCGCTTACGCGTTGAACAGTATTTTCATCAGCAACTCGATGCTGTGTTAAATGCCCCACTGGGGGAGCACACTCAGCCAAGCTGCATTAAAGATTTACTCAGCGGACAGGTTATTCGTCCTGCCTAGCTGCAAATGCAAGCAGGATTAGGATAAAGACGCACGCATGCTGGCTAAAACTGCTTGAGAATCAGGACGCACGCCAGTCCACAGATAAAATGCTTCTGCTGCTTGCTCGACCAACATACCTAAGCCATCAAGAGTTTGTCCCGCGCCGTGCTCAGTCGCCCAACGGTTAAACGCTGTAGGCTGTTTGCTGTACATCATATCGTAACACAGCGTATGTCCGGCTTTAATAAGACTGGGTGCTATAGGCGGTAACTTACCGTGCAGGCTCGCAGAAGTGCCGTTGATGA
>LFTS01000201.1 GCA_001513435.1 Gammaproteobacteria bacterium DTU040 | reverse complement strand
TTGCGGGTTAATCAACAGCATATGAGCCGTGACGACTACGTGCAGCAGCTAGCGCAGGTTGGTATCGCCGCGACAGCGACGCCTTTTAGTCGCCACGGCGTGCAGTTGGCGCAGGCCTGTGATGTGACCGAGCTGCCCGGCTTTGTCAAAGGTTGGTGCAGCGTGCAGGACGAAGCAGCGCAGTTGTCCGCCGATTTGTTGGATGTGCAACCCGGTCAGCGTGTGCTGGATGCTTGTTGCGCGCCCGGCGGTAAAACCTGCCATATCCTCGAAACTCAACCCGCTTTGGGCCAGTTGGTAGCGGTGGATTTAGAAGCGCAACGCCTGCTTCGAGTGGAAGAAAATTTACAGCGCTTGGGCTTAAAGGCTGAACTCAAAGCCGCGGACATTCGCGATCTGGACGCTTGGTGGGATGGACAGCCCTTTGCGCGCATCTTGTTGGATGCGCCCTGTTCGGCGACCGGCGTGATTCGCCGCAACCCCGATATCAAACTCACCCGCCACGCCGAAGATATTCCTGCGCTGGCGCAATTACAGGGCGAGTTGTTAGAGGTATTGTGGTCGACCTTGGAGCCCGGCGGTGTACTGCTGTATGCCACCTGTTCGGCTCTACCAGATGAAAACACCCAAGTGATTGAGCAGTTCTTAACCCGTACCGCTGACGCGCAAGAGTGGCCGTTTGAGCTGGCGTGCGGGATTGCTCAGCCGCGTGGGCGACAGCTGTTGGCGCAAGCACATGGGCATGATGGGTTTTATTATGCACGTTTACGAAAAGTTAACGCACCTACCCAGTAAACGCCTCGCTTAAGCATTTATGGATTGTGCCTCTGCACCAGCAAGCGTGCTTTAATAGACACCTAATAACAGCAACAACAGCTATCGCAGAGGTCGTTGATGAAAATTATCATCCTGGGCGCAGGTCAGGTGGGCGGAAATTTGGCTGAACAACTCGCCAATGAAGCCAATGATATTACCGTAGTGGATACGGATGCTGAGCATTTGCGCGAGCTGGGTGAGCGATTAGATATTCGCACGGTAGCAGGGCATGCTTCTTTTCCGACTATTTTGCGCCAAGCAGGAGCCGATGACGCCGATATGCTGGTAGCTGTGACCAACAGCGATGAAATCAACATGATTGCCTGCCAAGTAGCGCATACCCTATTTCGCACGCCGACTAAAATTGCCCGTGTACGAGCGACGCAGTATTTAACCCGCGCCGATTTGTTTGCCCCAGATGCTTTGCCCATTGATGTGCTCATCAGTCCTGAGCAAGTAGTCACTCACCATATTAAGCGCCTCATTGAGCACCCGGGTACTTTGCAGGTCATGGACTTTGCCGACGGCAAGGCGCAGTTGGTCTGTGTGCGCGCCCACTATGGCGGTCTGTTGGTTGGGCAGCAATTACGCCAGTTGCGCGAACACCTGCCTAATGCCGATATTCGTGTTGCCGCGATTTTTCGCCGCGATCGCCCCATCATCCCAACTGGCGACACCGCTATTGAAGTGGACGATGAAGTGTTTTTTATTGCCGCGCGCCACCGTATTCGCGAGATGATGAGCGAACTTAGAAGCGTAGAAGTGGGTTATCAACGTGTTGTAATTGCTGGTGGTGGTCAAGTAGGCGAGCGCTTGGCAGAGGCTATCGAAAGCCATTGTCAGGTTAAGATTATTGAAATGAATCCCGCGCGCTGTCGTCACTTATCGGGCACTCTCGACAGCACGCTAGTGTTGCATGGCAGCGCTTCGGATCGGGATCTGTTGATTGAGGAAAATATTGATCAAGCAGATTTGTTTATTGCCGTAACCAATGATGATGACGCCAATATCATGTCTTCTTTGCTGGCCAAGCGACTGGGTGTACGCAAAGTCATGGCGCTGATTAATAACCCTGCTTATTTGGATTTGATGCAGGGCGGTGCGATTGATATTGCTATCAGCCCTCAGTTGGCGACCCTTAGTGTACTGCTTGCTCACGTACGCCGCGGTGATGTGGTCAGTGTGCACTCACTACGCCGTGGCGCTGCCGAAGCCATTGAAGCTATAGCCCATGGGGACAATAAGTCCAGCAAGGTCGTAGGGCGTAAAATCAGCGAAATACGTTTGCCACCTGGCGCTACCATTGGCGCAATTATTCGTGACGAAGAAGTGTTGATGGCCGATGATGGGCAAGAAATTGCCAGCGGTGATCATGTAATTTTATTCGTGGTGGACAAAAAACATATTCCTGCTGTGGAGCGTTTGTTCCAAGTAGGATTAACTTTTTTCTAAGTGAGCTGAGAATTATGCATTTTGCCGCCCTAGGACGTATTTTAGGCATGCTATTGATGCTCTTTAGCTTGACTCAAGTCCCGCCCTTGCTCATTGCCCTGTACGACGGCGGTGAGGCCAAATACAGTTTTTCGCTGGCATTGAGCATTACCCTGCTGACGGGCTTATGCATTTGGTATCCGTTACGCCACCGGCGCGAAGAGTTGCGCGTGCGTGATGGCTATGTGCTCACGGCATCGTTCTGGTTTGTGCTGGCAAGTTTCGGGGCGATGCCTTTTTACTTGTCCTTACGACCTGAAATGGGCTTGGTCGATTCCATCTTTGAGGCGTTTTCTGGCTTAAGCACCACCGGTGCGACGGTGCTAACAGGCATCGACAGCCTGCCAAGAGCAATTTTATATTACCGCCAACAACTTCAGTGGCTAGGCGGCATGGGTATCGTTGTGTTAGCCGTTGCCATAATGCCTATGCTTGGTGTGGGCGGCATGCAGTTGTACCGCAGTGAAATTCCGGGGCCGGTGAAAGACAACAAGCTCTCACCGCGTATTGCTGATACGGCAAAAACCCTCTGGATTATTTATTGCGGCCTGACAGTGCTCTGTGCGCTGGCTTATGCCATGGCGGGCATGAGTTGGTTTGATGCCATCGGCCACAGTTTTTCAACCATCGCCATTGGCGGATTTTCTACCCATGACGCCAGTATTGGCTATTTTGATAGTTTCGCCATTGAGCTGATCGCTGTTGTCTTTATGGTGTTATCAGGCATGAATTTTGGGCTGCATTTTCTGGCGTTGCGAAGTCGCTCCCTTAAAGCGTACTTGAAAGATCCGGAATGTATGACCTTCCTAAAAATACTCAGTGGCGCAGTGGTAATCACTGTTTTTGTTTTGGCATTTTACCAGCAATATTCAGCGCCGACCGACACACTACGCCACGCATTGTTCCAGGTGGTCAGCGTTGCTACTACTACCGGCTTTACCGTAACAGACTTTAGCGGCTGGCCCAGTTTTTTGCCGTATTTTTTGATTTATATATCTTTTATTGGTGCTTGTGCAGGCTCGACCGGCGGAGGCATGAAAGTGATGCGTGTAATGCTGATGTTCCGCCAAGGACAACGGGAAATACAGCGCTTGCTGCATCCCAATGGCGTGTTTATGGTGAAGATGGGCAAGCGTACCGTGCCTGACCGAGTGATCGAAGCCGTCTGGGGGTTTAGTGCGGTTTATTTGGTAACTTTCTTTACCTTGATGCTGGCTTTGCTTGCCTGTGAGCTGGATCCCATTACCGCTTTTTCTACTCTAGCCTCGTGCATGAATAATCTGGGACCCGCGCTGGGCGAAGCGTCACAACATTACGCAGAGCTGTCCTGCAGTGCCAAGCTTATACTCAGCGTAGCCATGATTTTAGGGCGTTTAGAAGTCTTCTCCCTTCTAATCCTCTTCACCCCCGCCTTTTGGCGGTATTAAAGCAGTGCCAACCCACAAGACATGCTCCTGTAGGTCACGCCTTCAGGCTAACATGTCCATGTAGATACTCTGTTTAAGCACAAGCTTTTTTGTGCTCTTCACTGAATAATTTTGA
>LFTS01000281.1 GCA_001513435.1 Gammaproteobacteria bacterium DTU040 | reverse complement strand
ATCGGTCATAATCAGTGTCCTTTAGGGTTTTATGCGTAAAAGATGCGCGAACAGTGGAGTGGCGCGAAACACAATATGCTGTGTTTGGAAGATAATTTTCACGCAATATAAGGGAATAAGCGCCGGCTATCAACTAGTAAATTTGTGAACTAAACCTTGACTGTCGGTTAAGCCAATATTGGCGAGGCTTAAGCATTATACCCAGTAAAAAGTCAGGGGCGAAGCAAAGACGCGTACACAAAAAGCAACAGGTTAAGTATGCTTGAGCAAGCAACAGGCTAAAAAAGCGTAGNNATGTTGACCACAACAAAACCTATTTGTTAGGCGTAATCGGTGATGGAACAGTTAGAGTTTTTTGAAATCCCAAGCCCATGTATTGGTGTCTGTGAAGTGAATAACAGAGGCTATTGCAAGGGCTGCTTTCGTTCCCGAGATGAGCGCCAGTTTTGGTTGCAGTACGATGCAAGCCAAAAGCGAGACGTAGTGCGCTTGTGTCAACAACGTAAGGCTCGGGTTATGGCTGCGCGCAATGCGTTACTACTCGAGCAAAAACAGCTGCAGGATGGTAGCAGCGATCAATCCGAGCTGTTTTAAAAGACTCCCTTCACAACGCTCAGTGGATACACAGAGCCCGCTAAATAATCGTTAAGGCTTTGTAACACTAAAGGGCTGCGGCATTGTTCTTGTCGTTCAAGCAGCTGGGCATGCGATAACCACAGCGCTTCAATAATTCCCTCGTCCAATGCGCGTTCTGGCTGGTGCATGATAGGTTTGGCAGAAAAACAGACTCTTTGATAGGTCACGCCATTGGGTGCTTGGTATAGATACACGCCCACCAGTGCGGTGAGCTCTACGTGCCAAGCGGTTTCCTCTAAGGTTTCACGAATTGCTGCTTGATTTAGACTTTCGTCCATTTCTAAGTGACCGGCAGGCTGGTTTAATACCTTGGTGTTTTTTGCGAACTCTTTGACAAAAAGAAAGCGTCCATGCTGTTCGACTATAGTCGCTACTGTTATATGTGGAGCGAAAGACATAGTGTTTCTCCGTTTAATGCAATTAGGCGCAGTAGACAGCTGTAATTTACAGTTAAAGCCATGTAGTGCCTTTTTAGTTTGACTACATCGTGCTAATGGGTATTGTGAAGCGCGCAACAATAGTTGTAAATGTGTTAACATTCATCCGTTACAAATACGTATTTAATACATAGGTAAATTCTTGGTTCCATCGTTTTACCTAATTAATTAGCTTTATTACTGCCATGCCACACGCGTGGCAGATTTATTGTACGATCACCTTAACCAATGGAGTTCAGCATGGGATACCAAAAGATCCAAGTGCCAGCTGGTGACAAAATCACCGTTAATGCCGACATGTCCTTAACCGTTCCAAATAATCCAATCATTCCTTACATCGAGGGTGATGGTATCGGTACTGATATCAGCCCAGTAATGATCAAAGTGGTTGATGCAGCGGTTGAGAAAGCATATGGCGGTCAGCGTAAAATTTCCTGGATGGAAGTGTATGCTGGCGAAAAAGCCACTCAGGTTTATGATTCTGAAACCTGGTTGCCAGAAGAAACCCTAGAAGCTGTACGTGACTACGTTGTTTCTATTAAGGGTCCATTAACCACTCCAGTGGGTGGTGGCATTCGTTCCTTGAACGTAGCTCTGCGTCAACAGCTTGATCTTTATGTGTGCTTGCGTCCAGTACGCTGGTTCGAAGGCGTACCAAGCCCTGTTAAGCGCCCGCAAGACACAGATATGGTTATCTTCCGTGAGAACTCAGAAGATATTTATGCCGGTGTTGAGTGGCAAGCAGGTACACCAGAAGCCGATAAAGTTATCAAGTTCTTAACCGAAGAAATGGGCGCAACTAAAATTCGCTTCACTGAAAACTGCGGTATCGGTATCAAGCCAGTTTCTGAGCAGGGTACCAAGCGTTTAGTACGTAAAGCGTTGCAGTACGCAGTAGATAACAACCGCGAATCCGTAACCATCGTGCACAAAGGCAACATCATGAAATTCACCGAAGGTGCTTTCAAAGATTGGGGCTACGAAGTTGCACGTGATGAGTTTGGTGCAGAGTTATTGGATGGCGGTCCTTGGATGCAGTTCAAGAATCCTAACACAGGCACAAATATCGTTGTTAAAGATGCTATTGCTGACGCCATGCTGCAGCAAATCGTTCTGCGTCCAGCAGAGTACGACGTTATTGCAACCTTGAACCTAAACGGTGACTACATTTCTGACGCACTTGCGGCGCAGGTTGGTGGTATCGGTATCGCACCCGGTGCGAACCTATCTGACAGCGTTGCTATGTTCGAAGCGACTCACGGTACAGCACCTAAGTACGCAGGTCAGGACAAAGTGAACCCAGGTTCACTGATTCTTTCTGCAGAAATGATGTTACGCCACATGGGTTGGACTGAAGCAGCTGATTTAATCATTGATGGTATCAATGGCGCGATCTCTGACAAGACCGTAACCTATGACTTTGAGCGTCTGATGGACGATGCTAAGCTGCTGTCCTGCTCAGAGTTTGGTGATGCAATGATTGCTAAAATGTAATTTTTGACATTACTTCGTAACACAAAACGCCTCACTCTTTGTTAGTGGGGCGTTTTTATTCGTGTGATGAGATAACCATGACAACCGATGACGACTTCGCCATATTTGCCCAGCAAATGCAGGGTGTTCGACGTATTCATGTCGATCAGGCGGATACTGGAAAGAAACGAACGAACTCTAAACTGCTTTCTGGCCGGCGGGCGAATGCGGTAGAGACTGTAACAGAGCTTAAAGTGGACGGGCTATCGGATCAGTTTGTCCTAGATGTGGGTCCTGAGGATTTTTTGCTGTGGCAAAGTAATGGTGTGCAAGACAGCCAATTACGCCGTTTAAAAGCAGGGCAAATCCCTTTTGATGGCAGCATCGACCTGCACGGTATGAGCGTAGAGGAAGCGCGTTCTGAGTTGTGGGAGTTTTTAGCCGAAGCCGTACGCCTAGAAGTGCGCTGTGTGCGTGTTACCCATGGCAAATCCAATCGCCCTGATGGGCGCAAGCCTATTCTGAAAAGTCATGCCAACACCTGGTTGCGCCAACACGACAGAGTACTCGCCTTTAGCTCTTGCTTGCCTAAGCATGGTGGTACAGGTGCACTGTACGTGCTGCTGCGCCGAACCATGCTGGAAGGACGGGATGAGCCTGTATTCTAGAGGCTGTTAGCGTATTGGCGTTTGTAGGTGCAGAGAGTTCAATAGCGAATCTAAAATACCGTTGTGAATATTGACGGGGTGGTTAAGGATAGCCACTATCACCCAAGGTTCACCGTCTTTATCATTACTGTAGCCAGCAATGGCGCGAACGTTTCTTAAAGTCCCAGTTTTGATGCGTGCTTGGCCGGCTATGGGGCTTCTACGCAAGCGTCTGCTCATAGTGCCGTCAATAGCTACTAGAGGTAATGAGGCCTGAAACTCAGCCGCATAAGGACTGCTGGCCGCATCTTTAAGCATCAATGCCAGCTCGTAAGCGCTTAACCTTTCCGAACGTGATAGACCTGAGCCGTTTTCAATAATCAGGCTAGGACGCTGGATGCCTTTGCTTTTCCACCATTCAATAACTACGCGTTTAGCTGCTTCAGCATCATCTGTGTCCGTGGCAAGCCGGTTGTTAGCGCCGATAGTTAAAAAAAGTTGCTTGGCCATAGCGTTGTTGCTGAATTTGTTTACATCACGAATGGCTTCGGCAACTGAAATCGAAGGTAATGAGCTTAAACGACTGGCAGAACGAGGCGTGACTGCGAAAACAGTTTTGCCGGAAATTGTTCCGCCCATATCTTCCCAAGTACTGCGAATGATTCCAGCGGCGTAACGCTCATGCTCCATAAAAGCAAAATACTTTTGCGTTGAGCAACCTTCCGGAATAGAACCCGTCACTCTCAGTGTGTGCCCCTCATCAGTTTGCAATGGGTGGAAATATACTTTGGTGTGTGCGTTACAGTTTTGTGGTGGTATGACCCGCACCTGATTGTCCACCATCACATCGGGGATAAAGGGATCGCTGGTTACTGTAGCGCCGGTTAGGCTACCGGTCACAATGAAGCGCTGCGCGTTAAAGTTAACCAATAAGCTGCTGCCATCCACCATAAAAGGTCGATACAGATCGCCTTTCTCGCCATCAAAAGCTTTAAAGCTTTCGATTTGATAAAAAGAACCGTCTAAAACTAGGTCGCCATTGATGTGGCTGATGCCCTGTAGTTTTAGGTTGCGCAGCAGCAACCAGAGACGTTCTATCGTTAACTTAGGGTCGCCACCACTGCGGAAATACAGGTTGCCATTGAGTTTATTACCCTCGATTTTTCCATCGGTGAGCAAATCGGTGCGCCAGGTAAAGGCCGGGCCTAAGTTTTCCAATGCAGCATAAGTAGTCACCAGCTTAATAACGGATGCAGGATTAACGCTGGTGTTTGCATTATAGAAGGTTCCTTTGCTGGTTGAGTTTTTGTTTAACGGCAATGCAACCAAGGCAAGCGCATGTGTAGGCAACTGGTTTTTTTGTAAGATTTTTTGCACGTCGGTTAAATTGGGGTGTGCAGAATGTGCTTGAAGGTGGAATGTGGAGAAAGTAAGTGCAAGGGTGAAGCTGAGTATTTTACGTAACATTTTAACTACTACTGCCTAAGGGAGGGTGAGACGCTTATTGTTACGCACTTTATCAAGTAATAGGCGATTGATGAAGCAGTAAATTTTTTCGCGTATGGCTTTTTGTAAGAACAACTCTGTTAAGATACGCGCACAAATAGGAGACCTACTATGGCTAAAAATCGTTCCCGTCGTTTACGTAAAAAACTTTGTGTTGATGAGTTCCAAGAATTAGGCTTTGAAGTACAGCTTGAGTACCCAGAAGACACTACAGATGAGACCGTTGAAGCGTTCTTTTCTGACTTTATTGTGCAAGCCATAGAAGCAAATGGTTTGGCGCTGATTGGCGGTCCAGAGTACTCATTGGTGTGCTTGGCAAAGCGTGGCTCGGTCAGCGAAGAACAGCGCGCTGCTGTTGAAGGCTGGCTTAAAGCACGTAAAGAGCATAGCTCTTGCACCGTTAGTCCGTTATTGGATGCTTGGTATCCAGGTAATGCGATAGCGTAAGTGATGCATGTAAAACGATGCACATATAAAAAAACGCCACATTTAAGTGGCGTTTTTTATTACAGAGAAGAACTAGTCTTCGTTCTGGGTATCAATATCATGTGTAATCAATGCCAGCAGAGCGTTTTGCTGACGTTGAGCTAAAAAACGAAAGTGTTGCAGCAGCTCACGCTCATGAATGCTGAGTTCAGGGCTGTCTATGCGTAAGCCTTGCTCTAAGTTGACACCATCTTCCTGATTAAGGCTCTGCTCCATGCGCGCTATTATTTCTGAGTTCATACTGCGGTGATTGTTGCGTGCTACCTCAGCGATACGATCGCGCATGCCTGAAGGTAAGCGAACAACAAACTTGTCAGCAGTACGGCTAGTGTTGGCAATTTTTCTTGCAGTGCTCATATATTAACCAATTAGTGTAATAAGTTTAATGAAATGATAATAAAACTGGGCGCATCTTGCAGTGAAACTAATCGTAGGTGTAGGTAATTTTCCAGAGATTACAAAACCTTAAGGCGCTTTATAAGTACGTCGAATACTTTAACGCTAACACTAAAATAGTCAATTAGAAAAGTAATTTGATACAAATAAGCCTATAGTTGCAGGGTTGTTACTGTTGCTTGGTGCACAGGCAATGCTTAAGCAAGCACAGTTTGGCAGTGCGTTTTATTTTCAGCGCTCTACTTAAGGCTTTTTGGTGTAAAGTACGCCTTTATTTTTGTGAAGAAGCGGGTGGCAAAATGAGAAAATTATGGGTTTTTCTAACCCTGTCCTTAAGCTTAATGCTTGCTAGCACAGCGTTTGCAGCTGATAAAAAAGCGGCGAAGTGGAACTTATCACGCTTACCTGTATTGCAAGAAGCTGTGGCGGGAACCACCTTTGAGTTGCACGAGCTAGAGGATGCGTTGTTAATTAAAGTGTATGCCGCGGGTACCTTTAAACCTGAACGTCCAGAGCTGTTACTGCCATCGGCTTTAAGTAAGGTGGGTCAACTAGGGCGACACTTAGCCGCGGATCAAGAGCTCTCTGTTTTGGTGTTGGGCATGTCGGCAGAACAAAAAAACTCAATCAAGCAGCAAGAGATTAGTCATGCGCGCGCTAAATCCTTGGCCAGCATTTTGCGTTTAAATAAGATTTCAACGGTACGTATGCAAGCTTTTGGCGTGGGAGCATCACCACAAGCGGGCCCAGAGCTGGCCGCCAGTATTCTTATCGTTCCTGTCAACGAGTTGCCGACCTTTGCCGCACATTTCCGCGAAACCCCAATATTTTTAGCGCACGAATAATTCAATAGCCAAAAATACATTCCAACAGAGCAGCACGTCATGAACCATGAAGAACTGGCGCACATGCGCAGAAACTATATTAAAGAGGGTTTACTCGAACAACATGCCCCCGCTGATCCTTTTGCGTTGTTTGATTTATGGTTGGAACAGGCTGTAGCTACCGAGCTGGCACCCACAGAGCCTAATGCCATGACGCTGGCAACCGCTGATGCGCAGGGGCAGCCACACTGTCGCGTGCTGCTACTTAAAGACTTTGATGAGTCGGGTTTTGTTTTTTATACCAATTATCAAAGCAATAAAGGCGTGGAGATTGAGAAAAACCCCAAGGCAGCGATGATGTTTTTTTGGCCTGTACTTGAGCGCCAAGTGCGTATTGAAGGTCGGCTTGAAAAAGTAAGCGAGCAGGAGTCGGATGAGTACTTTCAAATTCGTCCTTTAGGAAGTCGCATTGGTGCGTGGGCCTCGCCACAAAGTAGACCACTGCGTGACAGAGCAGAGCTGGAAGAGCGGGTTGTCCAAGCCCAGTCACGTTTTCAACAAGATCCACCGCGACCACCGTACTGGGGCGGTTATAAACTGGTGGCAAACAGCATTGAGTTTTGGCAGGGGCGACCGGATCGCTTGCACGACCGTTTGTTTTACCTAAAGCAGAGTACAAATGACTGGTTGCGCCAACGCTTAGCACCTTAAGCGTTGGGCGATGGGACGCTTTAGTTGGTTGTGTAGCGGTCTGCGGCGGCTTGTAACCATGTTGCAAGTTCACGTTTTGGGATTTTCAGCTGCTGTGCTTGCGCCAGTTGCTCTAGCATATAGGCCTGTTTAGCTTTGTCTTTTTCAGCCATTGATAAGGCAAGGTCACGGTTAACCCAGCGCTTAATGCGCACGTACAGCCACCAATGAAAATAAAAGCCAGAAATGCTTACCACTGCAACTATAAAGTAATCCATATAAAACTCTTACCTGATTTGGAAGTCTTAAGACTCACGGAGTCATAACTTAGGTTGATAATAAATCGAGCCAAAGGAGAAATAGAATATGCTTAAAACAAGTCTAATCGCAATACTTTTGACCAGCACGGCGCTGGTCTCCGGTTGTGCTAGTAAGCTCAGCGGGGAAAGTTACTCGCGTGATGAAGCGCGCCAAGTGCAGACTGTACGTATGGGAACAATTGAATCTCTGCGTCCCGTTAAAATTGAAGGTACAAAAACGCCGATTGGAGCCGGTACAGGTGCGGTAATAGGTGGTATTGCCGGCAGTGGTGTTGGTGGCGGTCGTGGTAGTGCTGTGGCAGCGGTTATCGGTGCAGTAGCAGGGGGAATGATCGGTGCGGCCTCTGAAGAAGGGCTAACACGTACACAGGGTGTTGAAATCACAGTACGTGAAGATGATGGTGTGATACGCGCCTATGTGCAGGCATTAAACCCCAATGAAACCTTCCATGTGGGTGACCGTGTACGTATCACTAATGTAAAAGGCACCTACCGAGTAAGCCGCTAGTAACCTGTAACACCTTACAAAGGTTCCACGACAAATAAACACTCCAGCTGTATATCTTAGTAATGTTTAGGTATGCCGCTGGAGTTTTTTGATTGTAACATTTTGATTTTTAATGTGGGTTTTCTTGAATAGACAGTTAAGGTTATCGTATAAAATAATTTTAGCGTATGCGCACGCTTGGTATAGTTTCGTCCTGCATAAAGCGTAATAACAAGAACTGGGGATTCATGCATGTTGGTTGCTTTACTGTTATTGCCATTTTTCTGTGCCTTGTTGGTACTTTTTTTGGCTAACCGTCCGCGTCGATTAGTCGTGGCGCTATCCAGTGTTGCTCCAGTATTAGGCTTGCTTTTGTTAGGCAGTAAAGCGCCTGAAATTTTGGGTGGTGAGGTTATTTGTGCGCAACAGGCTTGGCTGCCAAGCTTGGGACTTAATCTTAATTTTTGCTTAGATGGCTTAAGTTTTCTTTTTTCACTCTTAATTCTCGGCATTGGCTTGCTGGTCATTATCTATGCACGCTATTACTTGGCGGAGCAGGAAAGAGTCGCCAAATTCTTTGCCAGCCTGTTGCTGTTTATGGGCGCCATGCTGGGTGTGGTGTTGTCGAGTAACCTGTTGCTGATGCTGATGTTTTGGGAGCTGACCAGTCTTTCTTCATTTTTATTAATTGGTTTCTGGAGTCAGCGTGCCGAAGCTCGTGCTGGTGCGCGCATGGCGCTGGCGGTTACCGGTGGTGGTGGGCTGGCGCTGTTAGCCGGTATTCTGCTGCTCGGTAATATAGTGGGCAGTTATGAACTGGCCGATGTCATTGCAGCGAAAGAGCTGATTCTGACGCATAAACTCTATCCCATTACCTTGATTTTGGTGCTGAT
>LFTS01000077.1 GCA_001513435.1 Gammaproteobacteria bacterium DTU040 | reverse complement strand
TTGAAAGTCAGCTGCATACCTTCACGCATGGGCCGTAGCGTCTCATTAGTAGCGTCCGCCACCTCAAGGCCGCGCTCTAAACTATCCACCACTGCAAGCAAATCACCGGCAAATTTTTCTAGAGCAAACTTATGCGCTTTTTGCACATCCTGCTCGGCGCGGCGACGGGTATTTTGAACTTCTGCCGCAGCGCGTATCACTTGTTCTTTTGCCTCTGCCAACTGAGCCTCTAGTTCTTCAATGCGCGCATTAACATCTGTCTCAGGCTGTGCCTGTTCAGTGTCTTGCTCCGCTAACTCTGGCTCTTGCGCTGGATTCTGCTCATCGGACATACCAGTCTCCTTTCATGTTTTACAAAAATAAAATGCTTAAAGAATTAATGTCAGCTTATATGGGGGCAACACGTCCACGCTTCAAGTGCTAACACGATCTTTTTGCTTATTTAACGCGTATTGATAGCCATACCATGAACATTGACCCTGTTAGATCTTTGTAATCCAGCCACATCAAGCCTGAAACAAGACCGACAAACTGCAAATAAAAATCTAGCATGCTCTTGATCGACAAAAACAAACACTGTATAAATAAACAGTCATCTTGCAATAAGTGAGCGCAACATGCTTATACAATTATCTGTGCACAATTACGCTATTGTCGAACATCTTGACCTTGAATTAAAACAAGGCATGAGTGCGATTACCGGTGAAACCGGTGCGGGCAAATCCATTATGCTCGACGCACTTAGCCTCACGTTGGGCGCCCGAGCTGACAGCGGTGCCGTGCGACCCAACAGCGATAAAGCGGATATCCTTAGCAGCTTTGACATCAGCCAAATACCCGAAGCACAACGCTGGCTTAGTGCACGTGATTTGGATAATGACGGGCAATGTTTGTTGCGGCGCATTATTACTCAAGAAGGTCGCTCGCGCGCTTACATTAACGGCACGCCCTGCACGCAAACCGATCTTAAAGAGCTGGGCGCTATGTTAATTGATGTGCATAGCCAACACGAACACCAGTCGCTGTTAAAAACTGACACGCACAGACGCCTGCTGGATGAGTTTGCCGGACTCAAGCCCCTGGCAGCAGAAGTCAGCCAACTCGCACAACAATGGCGCGAACAAAGCAACACCTTGGCGCGCCTGAGCCAAAACAGCGACGAGCAACAAGCTCGCATTCAATTACTCAGTTATCAGCTAGAAGAACTGGAAGCCCTGTCCCTAGGTGACACCGAGCTTAGTCAGTTGGAGCAAGAACAGCACATCCTAGCGCAATCGGCACAGCTAATTGAGCACTGCCGTTTTATTATTAACATCTGCAGTGACAATGAAGACAGCACTGTATTAAGCGCACTTAACAGCAGCCTTACGCGCAGCCGTGCCTTTCAACAGCCGCCAGCCGCCTTACAGCTGTGTGATGAACTGCTAACCAGCGCCCAAATTCAAATCGAAGAAGCCGTCGGTGAACTTAACCGCTTCCTTGATAGTTTTGACTGTGATCCAGAACGTCAGCGTTGGGTTGAGGAACGTCTAGATAGCATCTATACCTTGGCGCGCAAACATAAAGTCCAGCCTGAAGAACTTAATCATTTACAGCAACAATTGCTGCACGAGCTGGAAACACTCCAAGGCGATGACTGCAAACTGGAAACACTGGTTGAGAACATTGCCCGCAGCGAAAAGGCGTATCACAAATCCGCGACTCAGCTATCCAAAGCCAGAACCACAGCAGCCAAACAACTAAGCCAAGCCGTTAGCGCACGCATGCAAGATTTAGGTATGCCCGGCGGACGTTTTAATATTGAATTACAGCCGCATGCTGATAACAAACCCAACGTGCAGGGCGCAGAAAATATTGAATTTTTAGTCAGCGCCAACCCCGGCCAACCTTTAAAAAGCCTAGCCAAAGTGGCTTCTGGCGGCGAATTGTCACGCATTAGCTTGGCGATTCAGGTGATTACTGCACAAACGTCCCGAGTACCTACACTGGTTTTTGACGAGGTTGATGTGGGTATTGGCGGCCCTACTGCAGAGATAGTGGGCCAACTTTTGCGCCAGCTTGGTGGTGAGGGGCAGGTGATAACCGTCACCCACCTACCGCAAGTTGCAGCGCAGGCGCATCAGCATCTGTACGTTTACAAAGAACGCGGCAAAAACGCTACCAGCACCGCCATCAAAGAGTTATCTGATGCTGAGCGTGTCGAAGAAATCGCCCGCATGCTGGGCGGTATCGACCTTACCGATGAGTCTCTAGCCCATGCCAAGCAAATGCTTAGCGGTGCAGTCAACTAAGCCGCTAGTTGGCGCAAAAATCTAATGGGTGCTGCACGCAAATGCATTGCTTTGCAGGGTCAATATCCACCCCATACGCCAAAACCTCCACTCCGGCCCGCTGCGCTGTAACGAGCGCAGCAGCGTAATCTGGGTCTATTTCCTTGGCGGCACGCACGGCCGTAATTCCGGTTAAATTAACGCAATAGAGCAACACCGCGCGCTGCCCTGCTAAGGCAAGTTGCGTGAGTTCGCGCAAATGCTTAGTGCCACGCGTGGTTACCGCATCGGGAAAGGCAGCTACGCTAGTATCAGCAAAACCTAGAGTGACGCTTTTGACTTCAACAAACACCTGCTGCGCGCCAAACTCAAGGCAAAAATCTGCACGGCTATTTTCTTCACCGTAACGTACTTCACGGCGCAACCGCTCAAAACCGGCCAACTCTTTGATAATGCCAACCTGCAATGCCTCTTCAATCAACGCATTAGCGCGACTGGTATTCACACAAGCCAAACGACCCTGAGGGGTTTCCACTATTTCCCACGTAGCTTTAAGTTTGCGCTTGGGATCATCATTGCGCGTAAACCACACCTGCGCCCCTTCGGCCATGCAGTTTTTCATCGAACCGGTATTTGGGCAATGCGCTGTTATTACAGAACCATCAGCACAGCTAATATCAGCAAAAAAGCGTTTGTAACGCTTGATTAAGCGCCCCCGCTCTAACTCTGTAGCAAATTTCATTGCGCTGCTTGCCAGCCTATTAATCCTTGCTGGATACGGGCAACGGCTTCCTGCAAGCGTGGTATCGGACGAGTATAGGCAAAGCGTACATGCTGACTGGACTTATACCGACCAAAATCCACTCCAGGAGTAATAGCTACATGCTGGTTTTCCAGAAAATAACGGCAAAACTCAAAAGCATCGCCGCCAAAAGCAGAAATATCGGCGTACAGATAGAACGCGCCTTGCGGCTCGACTTCAATCTTAAAGCCCAATTCACGCAGCGCTGGCAGCAAATAATCACGCCGCGCAGCAAACTCATCTCGGCGCTGCTCGAAAATGGCCTGCGCCTCTGGCTCAAAACAAGCTAATGCAGCATATTGCGACAATGTCGGGGCGCTAATAAAAAAGTTTTGCGCCATTTTCTCCAGCTCTGGCACGGCATCTTCTGGTGCAACCAACCAACCCAAGCGCCAGCCAGTCATGCCGAAATACTTCGAAAAGCTATTTAACACAAACGCATTGTTATCCACTTCCAGCACGCTGGGCGCATCCATGCCATAGGTCAGCCCATGGTAAATTTCATCCACCAATAAATGCCCACGCTTATCAGTCACGCTCTGACTTAGCGCCTGCAATTCTTCTCTGCTTAATACAGTACCTGTTGGGTTCGCTGGTGAAGCCACCAAAGCACCTACACAAGAATCATCCCAATAGCGCTGCACCAAATCAGGGGTCAGTTGATAGTTCGTCTCGGGTCCGACCGGCACCATTTGCGCACCACCCTCGACCAAGCGTAAAAAATTACGATTACAGGGATAACCTGGATCCGCCAACAACCAGTGTTTACCTGGGTCAACCAATAAGGCGCTGGCTAACAACAGTGCGCCTGACCCACCTGAAGTAATCACAATGCGCTGTGCTGGCACCGACAAGCCATAACGTGTTTGATAATAACCGCTGATTGCCTCGCGCAACTGCGGCAAACCCAGCGCCGGGGTGTAGTTTGTGTGCCCAGCGGCTAAAGCAGCGTGACCAGCAGCCACTATTGGCTCGGCGGTAGTGAAATCCGGCTCGCCAATTTCCAGATGAATCACATCATGGCCTGCCTGCTGCAATTCATTGGCTCGTTGTAATAAAGCCATCACATGAAAGGGTTCAATTGCACGACTGCGCGCACTGTAAGCAAAACTCATTATTTTTCCTTTATAGCCTCATCAATTGCCTGACACAGCTTTTCCAAAGCATTAAACATTTGCCAGCTAGGCCGCTCCAACCCATTATCTGGCACGGTAATCATTGGTGTTTTTATTGTTTCTGGCCAGCTATCACGCAATTGATCATGGGTAATTACAATCAAATCGGGCTTGCTTGCCAACACGCTTTCTAGGTTAACTTGCGGCGCCAGCACGGGTAACTGAGCGAAAATATTTTCAGCACCACAGTAGCTCAACGCATCAGAAATAATTTGCCCGCCGCCAAGGGTGTACATGGGTTTATCCCATAACTGGTAAAACACGCGTATCGGTTTTTTCCGTTGATAGCGTTGCTCTAAAGAATCAAGCTGTTGATGGGCTTGCGCTGTAAGCTGTTTGCCTCGCTGCGTAGCATTCACCAAGGCACCGATTTCCGTAAACTGCCGGGCAAGCTCACGCAACGTTTTAGCCTGCGCCTGATAAATAGGAATATCGAGCTGCTGCACTTGCTGTAATTGGCGCGGATTAATACTGCCAGGCCAATTTAGTAATAAATCTGGCTGCAGCTCAAGCAAGCGCTCAATATTGAGCTGCCCTAAACTGCCAACCTTAGCCACTGACTCAAGTTCTTTTGCCAAAGGCCCGGCATCCAGCACTCCAACAAGGTAATGCTCTGCCTGAAGGTCTTGCATTATTTCGGTTAACGATGGCGCTAGACTGATGACGCGTTCAGCGGCGCTAGCCGGAGCCAGCCACAGCAACAGTATCAGACTGCAGAATGTACGTACCATACTTGTCTCGGAGTGCGATAAAGCCAAAACAATAGCAAGCTACAGAGTAGCAGGAGTGCTTTTGCGATGGATTCTAACCCCAGTGTTGCACCTAAAGCGGCGCAGTAAGTCGGCAAACTGGCAAACCAAAGCGCTTTTTGCCGCACAAGAAAATAATCCTGCCACAGGCCTATTTCCTGCAAGCGTTGTGGCTCTTTGCCAAGGCTAATCAGGCTTTGTTTAAATTGATGGAAACATTTGCGGCTAGCAAAAATGGTTAGCAAACTGAGCACAAAAAACAGCAATCCCCAAGGTTCTTGCTGTAAAACGGTTGAAAACTTAACTTGGCCAGCAGCAAAGAAAAGTGCCAATAACACCAGCAAAGGTCGCCACCACTGCCATGCCAAACGTCGTTGTAGAATTGCCAGCATGATTAGTCGTGATGCTCATCTTGATGTTGTCGACCGAGCAAATGCCCTAGCTTGTCAGCTTTGGTCGCCAAATACAGTGCGTTATACGGATTTTCGCCTACCTGTAAAGGCTTGCGCTCACTGATCAGCACACCAAACCCCTTCATGGCTGAAACTTTACGCGGATTATTGGTCATCAGCTTGAGTGATTTAACACCCAGATAATCCAGCATCGGCTTACAAATAGAGTAATCACGTAAGTCTGCTGCAAAGCCCAACAATTCGTTGGCCTCAACGGTATCCGCACCACCATCTTGCAACTGATACGCACGGATTTTATTTAACAGACCTATGCCGCGACCTTCTTGGCGCAAATACAGCAGCACACCCCGCCCTTCAGCAGCAATTGCTTGCATCGCCGCATGTAACTGAGCACCGCAATCACAGCGCTGGCTAAATAAAGCATCACCGGTTAAACACTCAGAGTGCAGGCGCGCGAGCACTGGCTCACCGTCAGCAATTTCACCCAGCGTCAACGCAACATGCTCTTTACCGGTTTCTTCATCTAAAAAACCATGCATGGTGAATTCAGCAAAAGGTGTGGGTAGTTTGGATGCGGCAACAAAAACGACAGCCACCAGAGAACTCCTAGGATTCTAAAAGGACTGAATTGTACTGCTTTATGGCAACAGTGTCCTGAATAAATTACAGCTTCATAGCTGTAGCTTTCTAGCCTCTTAAACTCACCCGCGCAGATTCGGCATAGAACAATACTAAACTAAATGATAATGACTTGCATTACCGTTTAGATTCATTTAATCTGCGTCACCTGTTAACACTCAAACAACAATCCACCACTAATAGGGACTTGCAATGACCGCAAAATTCCATCCGCTTTATGCAGCAATACTGCTCTGCACTGCCACTTCTCTTCAGGCCGCTGATAACTTACAACTCGACAAAACCACCGTAGTCAGCACGGCCGCAGGTTATGAGCAAAAAATCACTGATGCACCCGCTAGTATTTCTGTGGTCAGTAATGCTGACCTACAAAAAAAGCGCTACAGCAACCTGGCCCAGGCACTGGGCGATGTCGAGGGTCTGGATATCGGTCAGGGCACCGGCAAAACCGGCGGCCTGAATATCAGCTTTCGTGGCATGCCCAGTGAATACACCCTGATTCTGATTGACGGCCGCCGCCAGAATCCGGCCGGCAACGTGACTCCCAATGGTTTTAACGAAACCTCCACCAGTTTTATGCCACCAATGTCGGCCATTGAGCGCATTGAAGTAATCCGTGGCCCGATGTCCACCCTGTACGGCTCCGACGCCATGGGCGGTGTGATCAACATCATCACCAAAAAGGTCAATCCGGTGTGGAGCGGCAGCGTTACCGCCGACTACACCGTGCAGGAACACAGCCAGTATGGTGATACAGGTGGCACCAGCTTCTACGCCAGCGGCCCGCTGATTGATAATTTGCTCGGCCTGTCGGTGCGCGGCAGTTTTTGGGATCGCCAGGAGTCAAAACTCAAGTACAGCGATGGCACCCGTGTCAGCTCACGCGGCATGTCCCCTGTTTCCGGTCAGAAGTTCAATATCGGTGGCCGTTTGGACTTTACCCCGACTGACAACCACGACTTTGCCCTGGATTTTGAGAAGGGACGCCAGCGCTATGACAACGATAACTGCCAGCTGGGTACTCTGGATGGCAAGAAGGGTGGCGACGCAGTTAACGGCTGTACAATAGACGAGCCAACTCAAGCTCTTGGATATAAAGATGAATTAAGGTTCGAGCGCACCCAGTTTGCCTTGAGTCACACGGGTCGTTTTGATATCGGAACTCTCGACAGCGCCATCACCTACAACACCACGGAAACTTTTGGCCGTACAATTCCAGGTGGCGAGCTGTCTAAAGGTGGACAAGTGATCGGCACTCCATATGCCAACTACCCTGACATCTTAGTTGGTAATAGTCGCACCTTAAAAAACAAGGATCTCGTTGTCGATTCAAAGCTAGTCAGCCAGTTCTGGGATAACCATATGACTACTCTTGGCGGTCAATATCGCCACTCAAAGCTGACTGACGGCCTGTCGCCGGACAAATTCAAACAGGAAGCTGCTGCGGTATTTGCCGAAAACGAGTGGCGCTTCCAGCCTGACTGGGCATTGACAGTCGGTGGACGCATGGATCGCCATCAGGCGTTTGGCAGCCACTTCAGTCCACGCGCCTATCTGGTCTGGAACACTACCGACAACTGGACCCTGAAAGGCGGCATCAGCAAGGGCTACAAGACTCCTGATCTAAATGCGCTTCACAATGGCATCAATGGCGTAACAGGCCAGGGGAAAACTATTACCATTGGCAACCCTGACCTCAAACCAGAAAAAAGCACCAGTACCGAACTGGCTGCCTATTACGATAACTTGGCCGGCTTTAGCGCCAACGCAACCATTTTCCATACCAAATTCAAGGATAAAATCACAACGGGCAACCCCAAAGCCGACCCGCTATGCGCCGGCAACCCTAAGTCTGGGGGAACTCCTGCGGGGCACTGTGCGCAAGATATCAACGTCGGCAAAGCCAACACCCAAGGTATAGAACTAGCCGCCCGTTGGTACTTCCTCGACAACTGGAATATCGCCGGTAACTACACTCACACCGACAGCGAGCAAAAAAGCGGCGATGACAAAGGCGCACCACTGACCAACACCCCGCGCCATGTCGCCAATATTACGCTTAACTGGGATGCCAGCGAAAAACTTAGCCTGTGGCTGAAAAATGAGTATCGCGGCAAGCGTGCCCGCTTTACTTCACGCTACGAAAACCTTAAGCCCAACACTACCGACAAATCAATTTACGACACCCTGGGATCAAAAACCAAGGCTTACAGCCTGTTCCACCTGGGCGGCTCGTACCGGGCCACGGATGCGTTAACCTTCAACGCCACCATCTACAACCTGCTGGATAAAAACTTCGCCAAAGGCAGGGTGTACAACACCTATAACAATGCTGGCAATATAAATGGCACTGCCTATGGCACCGACTACAGCCACTCCGGCCGTTCCACCACCGGTACGCTGGAAGAGCGCCGTCGCCTGTGGGTATCTGCCACCTACGCCTTCTAACATTCACCATAACACCGCGCGGTATCCCCGCGCGGGCGCTTATGCCCGTCAAACCACTGGCTCGCCTGTGGGAGCTCAGCTCTTGTGGGAACCCAGGTCTTGTAAGAACTCAGCTTTTGTGGGAGCGCAACTTTTGCGCGAATGAACATTCACCATAAAACTCCGCATGCACGATAAACCCCATCACGCAAAAGTTGCGCTCCAACAAAGTATCTACGTTTTAAATTCGCGCTCAGGCTTCTTGATTGGGATCAATTTACTTTCCTGCACAAATCTCTACTATCACCACATCTTGTGCCAGCAAGGCGCATAAAACACAACATGCAGTACAGAGACCTTTCATGAATGCCATTCAAATGATATTAAAAGTCAGCAAAAGAGACGGCTCCACGCATCCGTTTAATGCTGAAAAAATCGAGCGTGCCATTATCGCCGCCGCACAGGCCACGCAAGAATTTTCTACTCAAGAAGCCGCCGCGCTCTGTCAACACGTTATCGACCAGCTTCCCCAACAAGGCACACTCGATATTGAACGCATTCAAGACGCCGTAGAAATGACACTGATGCAGGCCGGTTACTACCACACTGCCCGCGCTTACATCGTCTATCGCGAAAAACATCAACGTCTGCGCCGTGACAAGCAAGATTTGGTTGAAGTGGCGTCCTCCATGAACGAGTACCTAGACCAAGAAGACTGGCGCGTTAAAGCCAACGCTAATCAAGGCTACTCTCTGGGCGGCCTGATTCTCAATGTGTCCGGCAAGGTCACCGCCAACTACTGGCTTAACGAAGTCTACAGTCCTGAAATTGGCACCGCGCATCGCAATGCTGACTTACACATTCATGATCTGGATATGCTCGCCGGCTACTGCGCTGGCTGGTCATTACGTACCCTATTAACCGAAGGGTTTAACGGTATCCCTGGGCGTGTTGAGGCCGGCCCACCCAAGCATCTCAGTAGCGCCATGGGGCAGATGGTGAACTTTCTGGGTACGCTGCAAAATGAGTGGGCCGGAGCCCAGGCCTTTAGTTCCTTTGATACCTACCTAGCACCTTATGTGCGCAAAGATAACCTGAGCTACAAGCAAGTACGGCAAAGCATGCAGGAATTTATCTACAACCTCAACGTGCCCTCGCGCTGGGGTACACAAACTCCCTTTACCAACCTGACCTTTGACTGGGTTTGCCCTGAAGATCTGCGTGAGCAAATCCCCTACATTGGCGGCGAAGAAATGCCCTTCAGCTACGGCGATTTACAGACGGAAATGGAGCTGATCAACCGCGCCTATATCGACGTCATGCAAGCAGGTGATGGGCTTGGGCGTGTATTCACCTTCCCCATTCCCACCTACAACATCACCAAAGACTTTCCGTGGGACAGCGAAAACGCCGACCGACTCTTTGCCATGACCGCACGCTATGGCCTGCCCTATTTCCAAAACTTTATTAACTCCGACATGGAGCCCAACCAAGTACGCTCTATGTGCTGCCGCTTACAACTGGATGTGCGCGAGCTACTCAAACGTGGCGGTGGGCTCTTTGGTTCGGCAGAACAAACCGGCTCTCTCGGCGTAGTGACCATTAACTGTGCGCGACTGGGTTATTTGTATCGTGGTGATTCGGCTGGACTCTACCAGCGCATGGATGAACTACTGGACATGGCCAAGCAAAGCTTAGAAGTCAAGCGTAAAGTGATTCAACAACACATGGATGCCGGACTCTACCCCTACACCAAGCGCTATCTGGGTACGTTACGTAACCACTTCTCCACTGTTGGCGTGAATGGCCTGCATGAAATGCTGCGCAATCTCACCAATGATCAAGAAGGTATGCACACCCCAGCCGGACGCGCACAGGCCATCAGGTTGCTCGATCATGTCCGCGCACGCCTAGTGGAATTTCAAGAACAAACCGGCAACCTATACAACCTCGAAGCCACACCTGCCGAAGGCACCACGTACCGTTTTGCCAAAGAAGATCAAAAACGTTTTCCAGATATTCTCCAAGCCGGCAGCCAGGATGCACCCTACTACACCAACTCATCCCAGTTACCTGTTGGCTTTACCGCAGACGCCTTTGAAGCACTGGAGCTACAGGATGAACTGCAATGCAAATACACCGGCGGCACAGTGCTGCATCTGTATATGAACGAACACATCTCATCAGTGAAAGCCTGTAAAACCCTTGTGTATACCGCACTGAGCCGCTTCCGCCTGCCCTACATCACCATCACACCCACCTTCTCGATTTGCCCAAAACATGGCTATCTATCTGGCGAGCATGAATTCTGCCCGCAGTGTGATGCCCTGTTAAAAGCAGAACTGGTTCAAGAGGCTGCTAGCTAATCACCGCGGCAAAAGTATTAGCAAAAATGTGAACGCAATGCGGATTTTTTACAAATTCAGGCCTAAGTCATGTAAACCCTGTGTCGCCATAAATGACGACGCAGAGCCTAGATGGATGTACTCGCGGCGCGTTTGCGGTACTCAAACCCCAAAACCCACAACCTATCCGTATCCCAACACTACAAACACAAAACCAACCAAGAGGAAATACCCATGCAAAACCAAACCCTCCCCCTAGAACGTCGTCAACGCTGTGAGGTCTGGACCCGCGTGATGGGCTATCACCGCCCCGTCAGTGCTTTTAACAAAGGCAAGCAGTCTGAGCACCGCGAGCGCCAGCACTTTACCGAAAGCG
>LFTS01000213.1 GCA_001513435.1 Gammaproteobacteria bacterium DTU040 | reverse complement strand
GCGCGCACTGCGTATGTTAGAAAAAGCTAGCCGCAAGTAATATTGCGTTAGCAAAAAAGCCGACTCTAGGGTCGGCTTTTTTTATGACTGTTATTCAATTAATACATCCTTTATTAGTTCTTCTGATGCATTCGCTTCAGCAGTTCCGCTTCAGCGTGCGATAGCCCGCAGGCCTGCTGTAAATCTTCTGTTGTTGCCCCAAGAGATACCAGACGCGCGGCCTCTATAAAAGACAGGCTGCTTGGATCCCGCTGCTCCATCTGCATAAGCTTCTCAGGCAAAGGTGCCACCTGCTGGCGCAAGTTATGCAGCTCTTCCCCCATCTGAATACTACCGGTCAAATAGTTATCTAATCTGCGGCTTAGCGCCTTGGCTTGCTGCTCTATACTTTGCTCTAAAACATCAAGCTCTTCATGTATGTTGCGTATTTTACGCAACAATACAAAGCAAACACCGACCAATAACAGTATTAACAGGATTGCTATTGCCAGAAGCCCGTATTGCATTAAAAACCATCCAGTTCAGCCCACTCTTGCTCGGACATCATTTTCTCGAGTTCAACCAGAATTAACAGTTCACCGTTTTTATTACAAACACCCTGAATAAACTTAGCGGCTTCGTCATTACCCACATTAGGTGCAGTTTCTATTTCAGACTCACGCAAGTAAACCACTTCGGCAACGCTATCCACCAAAATGCCTACAACCTGCTTATCAGCCTCAATAATCACAATACGCGTGTTATCCGTGATTTCTGCTGAGGGCAAACCAAAGCGTTGACGCGTATCTATCACTGTAACTACGTTACCGCGCAAGTTAATAATGCCTAACACGTAGCTTGGCGCACCCGGAACTGGGGCAATTTCACTGTAACGTAAAACCTCTTGCACCTGCATTACGTTGATGCCATAGGTTTCATCATCTAGACGAAAAGTAACCCACTGTAACACTGGGTCATCAGAGCTTTGTGCAGATGAATTCTTCATCGTTTTTAACCTCAATCTAGGCAGAGTTGCTCAAAATATTTTACGAGAAAACCTGAAGCTTACAGCTTATATAGAAATTCTCAATTTTACTTTTAACTATAGAGACTTATCGACCGTTACACGTTTATCTTTATCAGTAATAAGTTTGGCTAAGGCCTCAACATCTAGCAGCGCGCACATATGCTCAATAACCGTACCAGCAAGCCAAGCACGCTGGCCGCGTTTTAAACGCCACTTAACTTCATCTGGACGCAACAAGATGGAGTTACGCACTTGGTTTACCGCTAAGCCCCACTCATGTCCGTCGATAGATATTACAAAACTAAAGTCTTTTCTAAGTTCAGGATTATAGCGCTCCGGCATAACCCAACGTGCTGTATCCAATACTTTTAAGTTGCCAGCCGGGGTGGACATAATACCAACAAACCACTCGGGCTGAGCAAATATCGGCGTGATATCATCTTCGCTGAGTTGATAAATGCTGCCCAAGCAAATGAGTGGGACGGCTAGCGTTAGCCCTGCCACATCAAACAATAAGCACTCAAAAGGCTGTTGCGACCAAGCTGGCTTTTCATCTACAACCGGCTGCAGCTCTGGCTGCATCTCAATATCAATCTTAGTTTCAACCTGCTGTTCAACAACAATTTTTGGCGTGGTAAAAGTTGGCAGTAATACCGGTGCCAGCGGCTTTTCTTCAAGCATCACTGGCTTAGGCTCATTGAATTGTTCAATTTCAGCCTCTTGTAACAAGCCATCTAAATAATTCTGTAACGCTGTTTGTGATTTGTTCGTTTTCATCATAGCAACCTATCTATGATTACCTAAGCGAGCTTTTGCCCTTGACGTTCTTGACTGCGGCTTATGCTTTGACTAAGTAAAAATTTTAATAATGATCTGTATGCCAAAACAGAATGACTTTTTTTATCGTAGTTGGACGGTACAACGCCCGCCTGACTGGCATCTCTTAACTTGGTATCAATGGGAATAAACGCATGCCATAAATGCTCTGCATAATTGCTGCGCAGATTGCGTAGCGTTGATAAAGATGCCTGTGTCCGCCGATCAAACATAGTGGGTACAATGGTATAGGGCAATTTTTCTTTACGTGAGCGATTTACCATATTGATGGTACTCACCATGCGCTCTAAACCTTTTATCGCCAAATGCTCAGTTTGTACCGGAATGATTAAATGTTCGCTGGCAGCCAACGCATTCACCATCAAAATACCTAACAAGGGCGGATTATCCAAAATGGCAAAATCATACTCATCCCATAACAGCGCTAAAGACTTGGCCAACACCAAACCCATACCGTCCTGCCCTAGCGACTGGCGCTCTAATACGGCCACAGCTGTACTTGAGGGGAATAAGTCAATATTTTTATGGCTGGTTGTTACTCGAATACGATCGGGCAGATCAGCAGGGACTTTTCCGCCATGCGCAAACAAGTCATAGCAACTGTATTCAATGGTGTCAGGATCATAGCCAAAATAACTGGTTAGTGAGCCATGCGGATCCAGATCAACCACTAGAACACGCCTTCCAGCATCGGCTAGCAGCCCTGCCAAAGCGACTGTTGTGGTGGTTTTACCTACCCCACCTTTTTGATTTGCTACAGCCCAAACCTTCATTAGACTCTCCCACCGCACGTCTTGTTACTACTTAAAACAAGCGACGGCTTTTTGACTATCTGTAAAACAGGTTAACGTTGAGCTTTATAATGCAATCAGTATGCCAGCTTTGCTAGTCTCTTGCTCGAACGGGCTCATGGCGCCCTTCGGTATTGCGTGAAATGATTAAGACAACCCGTCTGTTTCGAGCACGACCCTCGGCTGTCGCGTTACTGGCTATAGGCTGATGCTCACCATAACCAACGGCGGCTAGACGACTTGGTTTTACTCCGTCCATGGCTAACATTCTTACAATGCTAGCAGCACGATGAGCCGATAATTCCCAGTTTGTAGGATAGGCTTTGGTATTGATGGGTAAGTTATCAGTAAACCCTTCGACCTGAACAGGGTTTTCATAAGGCGCTAAAATCTTGGCGATTTTTTCAATGATTTCAAATGCCTCTTGATGAGGAATGGCATCTGCACTTGGAAATAACAAACCTGAGCTTAGTTCTAATTCAAGCCACATCTCATTGGCACGAATATGCAACTGACCGTCACCCATTAAGTTAGCAAATTCACCCTGAATATTTTCCGCAATCATTTCCAACGGATCGCGCTCATCAGCCTCATCAAAATCACTATTGCCACCCTCAATACCACGTACTCGTTCATCACCGACGGGAATGGGTTTTATAGAGCGTTCTTGCTGATTAAAAACACCATCTAAGGCGTCAGAAAGAATCTTATATTTGCCTTCGTTAATCGAGGAAATGGAATACATTACGACAAAGAAAGCAAACAGCAGTGTTATAAAGTCTGCATAAGAAACCATCCAGCGCTCATGGTTGGGGGGGTCTTCCTGTCGCCGTCTACGCGCCATGGCTATTCCATAAAGCCTTGCAGCTTGATTTCAATAGAGCGCGGGTTTTCACCATCAGCAATGGACAGCAACCCTTCTAAAAGCATTTCACGATAGCGTGTGTGACGTATGACCACAGATTTTATTTTACCTGCCACGGGTAATAGAAATAAGTTTGCTATAGCAACACCATAAATAGTGGCGACGAAAGCCACAGCAATACCATTACCTAATTGGGAAGGATCCGCTAGATTGCCCATTACATGAATCAAACCCATGACTGCACCGATAATACCCACCGTAGGCGAGTAACCACCCATGGCTTCATAGATTTTGGAGGCCTGCAAGTCGCGGTCTTCCTGAGTGTAGAGGTCCACTTCAAGAATGCTGCGAATAGCTTCTGGCTCCACGCCGTCCACCAAAAGACGTAAACCTTTTTGCGCATAGGGATCAGGTTCTGACTCCGCAACGGACTCAAGCCCTAACAGCCCGTCTTTACGAGCTATCATGCTCCAGCCCACTACGCTGTTAATGCCGTTTTGCAAATCAATTTGAGGGGGGAAAAAAACCCATGACATGAGCTTTAGACCGCGAATAAAGTGCGGCAAGGGAGTTTGTAATAACACAGCACCAATAGTGCCGCCAAACACAATCAGGGCAGCTGGGGCATTCATTAAGGCGCTGACATGCCCGCCTTCTAGGTAGTTTCCGCCTACAATAGCCACACAAGCTAGAACAAAACCTACTAGGCTAAGAATATCCATTAGAGACATGCCTCAATGATGTTTGGGCCCACCTCATCCAGAGAGTAAATAGCATCGGCAAGGTCGGCCTTGACTACAGCCATAGGCATACCATAAATCACACAGCTTGCCTCATCCTGAGCCCAGACTTGACTGCCCGCAGCCTTTAGCATGCGTGCGCCTTCACGTCCGTCAGCGCCCATGCCAGTCAGCACAACCGCCAGCACTTTATCGTTGAAAACTTTTGCTGCAGATCCAAAAGTAACATCTACGCTCGGCTTGTAATTTAATCGTTCATCGCCTGGTAAGATCCTTACTTGGCCTCGTGGGTCAATCATCATTTGTTTTCCACCCGGGGCTAACAAGGCCAAGCCAGGGCGCAACATATCGCCATCTTCAGCTTCTTTAACGTCTATTTGGCAAAGTTTATCCAGCCGATCAGCAAAGGCTTTGGTAAAGGCAGCCGGCATATGTTGAATCAACACTATAGGCGCAGGAAAGTTACCCGGCAAACTGGTTAAAACTTTTTGTAAGGCAACAGGACCACCGGTTGACGTACCTATTGCAACCAGTTTGTAATTTTTTG
>LFTS01000140.1 GCA_001513435.1 Gammaproteobacteria bacterium DTU040 | reverse complement strand
CGGTTTAGACATAGCTTCATCTCCTAGAGTTGAAGCAGTCCAACTTTAGGGGGGCATTCCAAATCGTGCAAGGGTTGCGCTCCCACAAGAGCGAAGCTTGTGCTCACGCGGTACCTAGCCGTGAATGCTCACGCTATCTGGCGGCGCCTGTTCGCGACTTTCCATTCCATAGTCACGACTAACAGTTGCCACTCTTAAACGGTAATTGCTGAACACCCCGCTGCGGCCTTTTTCTTGTGCGCGACGGTGGATTTCTAGGTTTCGCCATGCATGAATAGCTTCCTCGTCACGCCAAAATGACAGCGACAACACTTTTCCTTCTTCGGCCAGACTATAAAATCGCTCTATAGAAATGAATCCATCAATTTTCTCTAATTGCGGCTTTAGTTCAGCAGCAATATCTAAATACTCTTTTACTTTCCCCTCAGCGGGAAACACCTCAAAAATAACGGCTATCATTGTGGTTACCTCTATGTGTGGTGGAGCAAAATTTCGTTATACGGTGGGTAACGACTTGCTAGGCTCAGCCTTCTACCAACCCCGAGGAAAGGAGCAAAACAGCGTGCCTTTAACTGCTTTACTGACATGAATGCGCCTTGAGATACCGCGACGAAACTGCGCCTCCGTACCCACTAAAACATCACAATCACGGTCATACCAGCGACACACTTTCACGGTCAATCCATCAAAGTTCATGTGTAAGTCAGTCGTCATGCTCGGACGACTTTGCCGCGGCAGGCTCACACTGCGATCCGATTCACTGCGATGCATTTCAATACTAACCGGCTGCGCTGGATACCATTTACCCTTGGCAAAATAACCCTCAGCATCAGTCAGGGTACACTGCACCACATCACCAAAAGGCGCATTGCGGCGCAACTCTTCTATGCGTGCTTGTTCTGCGGCTTCTTGCGCGGCCTGTTCTGCACGACGCACACGCGCTGCCTCATCACGGGCTTCCTGCACCATTCGGGCTTCAAGCTGCTGTGTAGGTGTCAACAACTCCCACTCAGCATCACTCATGCCTAGAGGGTTAACAGAACAGCCAGCGGCCACTGTAACAGCCAGCGCCAGCAGCAGCATTGAAATCCAATTTGTTAATTTACTCACCAACATCCTCGCTTTATAAAATCATGGTTTTTCACCGCACATTCCGACCCGTTGACGCCCTCAGCACCTGCTGGTCAGAAGCTTTTAACCCTTACCTTAATCAGCTTAGCCGTAGGCCGCAAACTAACAGTCTATTTTAGAATGGCTTATGATGGGCAAACACTTAGACTCTTTACGCAAAACTTACCATGATTTTTATCAGCGACACCATCAGCCTTGACGACCACGAGGTAGACATTAGCGCGATACGCTCCCAGGGTGCAGGCGGGCAAAACGTCAACAAAGTATCCTCTGCCATTCATCTGCGCTTTGATATTAACGCCTCAAGTCTGAGCGACTTTCAAAAACAACAGCTATTGGCCAGCAATGACAACCGCATCACCAAAGAGGGCGTATTGGTCATCAAAGCCCAGCAATTTCGCACCCAAGAACAAAATAAAATTGATGCGTTCGAGCGCTTACAGCAATTTATTGTCGCTGCCACCCATATTAGTAAATCTCGCAGACCCACCAAACCGAGTAAGAGCGCACGGCGCAAACGCTTGGAGCAAAAAAAGCAGCGTGGCATGACCAAATCACTGCGTGGCAAAGTCGATTTCTGAAACGACATTCTGCTTTTCCTTAGCTCTGTAGCTGAACCGAACACTGTTTTGCAGTGTCTCAACCACACAGAAAAGCGAGCCACAAGGCCGGCTTTCATTGGTAAGTCTACAGAGAGGAAACGTCATGAAAAAAACCGCATCAGCCCACTGGGAAGGCGACCTTAAACAAGGTAAAGGGACTATTTCAACCCAAAGTGGCGCTCTAAAAAACAACCCTTATGGCTTCAATACTCGTTTCGAAGATACTCCAGGTACCAACCCTGAAGAGTTAATCGGTGCGGCGCATGCCGGCTGTTTCTCGATGGCTTTTGCCATGTTACTGGGCGAGGAGAAACTTACTCCAGACAGCATCGATACCAAGGCTACGGTGACGCTGGAAAAGAAAAGTGATGGTTTTACTGTGACCGCCGTGCACTTAGAAATGCGAGCGCGCATTCCTGGCATTAATCAGGCTAAGTTTGATGAAATTGCCGGCAAAGCTAAAGTGGGTTGCCCTATCTCTAAACTGCTCAATGCAGAGATAACGCTGAACGCCACGCTGGAAAACTAACCCCCTGTATGGTGCCCAGCCGAGGCACCTATTTTCAACTGCAACCTAGGCTAATTTTGCTATTTCCTGAGCCAGCTTAAAATCTCTTTCAGAAATCCCACCAGCGTCATGGGTGGTTAAACTGATAACCACTTTGTTGTACACATTAAACCATTCAGGGTGATGATTAGCGCGCTCTGCCAGCATGGCCACTTGCGTCATAAAGCCGAATGCTGCCACAAAGTTGGCAAATTTAAATTCACTGTGCAGCTTATTTTCCTTAATGCACCACGCCTTATTCGCATCGCTATTAAGTGCTTTCAGTGCCGCCTCTATCGCGTTCTGACTGTAACGCTCGATCATACTAACCCCCAAAATACAAGGTATTTATTCTGGTTCTTTAGTGGACGCAGTGGTGCTTTCTTTCGTGCTGGACGGCGTAGCATTGATAAATAATCGTGCCAAGCTGGTGGCAATACTTAAGACGGGAATAAAACCGCTCACTGAGTGGCGTTTGCGTGTTATAAAAAAACTCGCCACAGTAACCCCTGCCACTAATAGCAAGGGATTTGCGCTGTGGAAAAAACGCTCTTTGTAGCTACGGATTTTCTGGATAGGCTCTATTAAAGCCAAACCTTCATGGTGAATTTTTTGCCGGTTCAGCTCCATACGCATTTGTATCAGCTGTTTACGCAAGGCTACGGGATTATCTTGTTTTAAACTCATGGTAATAGCCGCTCCTTGGTTTTCTTGAGTTCCGCAAGCGAAGCGCTAAAGGGTGACTGCGTGCGGCGCTGCTCTCGTTTCATGCGCCAAATGCAGACGGCTCCAGCCAGCGCATAAAACACGGACATCGCCACCAGCAGCAGGGGCCCGTACACAGGCCAAAGCAACGCCACCAGCAAACCGTTTAATAACAAAAACAGCATAAAACCACAGGCGGCAATCAGCCCAAGCCAGATTAATTGTTGCGTGCTGTGGCGTTTTTGCTCTTGTAACTCAAGGGCAAAAAGCTCTGCATGATCGCTGATTAAATCGAGCGTTGCGGCGCCTAAGCGCCGCGAAGAATCCAAATAGCTATGCTCTGTCATCGTTAACGCCTAGACACTAACAAACCTAGCAAAAAGCCAACTCCTGCGCCGATGGCTAGCGATTGCAGCGGATGCTCGCGCACGTATTCCTCACTGCTGTTCAGGGCTTCTTTGCCGCGCTCAAGCATCGCTTGCTCCGTGGAGCTCAGCGCTTGACGAGCACGCTTCAAGCTAGAATTAATTTGTCCGCGTAGCTCTTCAGCCTTGTCACCGGTTAATTCGGCAGAGTGCTGTAGCAATTGCTCGGTATCAGCAACGAGGGCTTTAAACTCCTCCATTAGCTGTTCCTTATCTACATTTGTATTTTTTTTAGCCATGATCAGAGCCTCCAAAAGGCAACCTAGTCGCTATACAACCCTAGGCTTTAATGTGAATTATTGTCAATGTTTACTGCAACAACTAATAAGACAACTGCATTCGATATTTTATGCATACTTAGCAAAAGATATATGCTGCAAACAAAAACGCGCAGCCCCTTTCAGAAATGCGCGTTTTTCTTGTCCTACTTAACCGCTTAAGCCGTAAGCCGTAAGCCGTAACGGTATTCGAGCGTTTTGTTACGATTCTAAATCCGCATCCAAATCGTCTTCGTTTGGACGTAATTGACGTTGCACACCCAATAAGAAATTGCGAAGAATTTGGTCTTGGCATTCTCGATAATTTTTATGGCCTGGCTTACGGAAAAAAGCACTGAGCTCATGGCTGCTAACCCGCAAATCTACCAGCTGAAAAATAGCTAGAATGTCTTCCGCCTTTAGGTTTAGAGCGATTCGCAGTTTCTGGAACACCATATTATTATTCAGATGCTCTTCTGGCTTCGGCTGTTCCCCCTCGCGCTTACCACGCTTAAGGTTGATAAGACCATTAAGAAACACCGCTAACTCTTTGTCGCCAAGCTCTAGAAAACCATCATCCTCTTCTCTTTTCAGCCAGGCAGTCACTTGCTCGCGGGTTACTTTGAAATCAGCCAAAGCGACTCTTCGCATTTAAGGGTGTAGAAAAATATTTGACCGGCTGGAAAAGGTGTCGGGGGACTTGGTAAACATATGTTCCTACAAGAGCTGTGCCAAGCGTTCGGCTGCGTGTAAACCGCTTTACAGTGGAACTGTGGGATTGTGGGATTGTGGGATTGTGGGAGCGCATCTTATGCGCGATTAAGGCTTGGTGTGGCTGGATGGTTTGTTTCGCGCAAGAGTTGCGCTCCCACAACAGCCGTGTCAACCCCAACAGCTGTGCCAATCCACAAAACTTGCTCCTGTGGGCCGCCCCTTTAGGGCGACATGTCAGCCTGAAGGCAGACCTTGTATGTTAGTCAATAACGATTATTCGTTAAG
>LFTS01000293.1 GCA_001513435.1 Gammaproteobacteria bacterium DTU040 | reverse complement strand
CGCTTTAGCGTGCTCAAGCTCTTCAAGAATCAGAGCACCTGCTCCATCAGATAACACAAAACCATCACGGGCTGCATCCCAAGGGCGACTCGCTGCTTGCGGATCATCATTGCGAGTAGACAACGCTCGAGCAGCACCAAAACCACCTAAACCAAGACCACAGGTAGCCATTTCTGAGCCACCGGCAACCATGGCGTCTGCTTCACCGTACATGATAGTGCGTGCAGCCATACCAATGCAGTGAGTACCTGTGGTGCAAGCAGTCGTAATAGCAAAGTTAGGACCTTGCAGGCCTAAACGCATGGATAAAGTGCCGGATACCATGTTGATAATTGAACCGGGCACAAAAAAAGGAGATATCCGCCGTGGGCCTTTTTCAAATAGGGTTTTGCTGGTTTCTTCGATATTGGTTAAACCACCTATACCTGAGCCCACCACGACACCGATACGCTCACGGTTTGCATCAGTCACCTGCAAGCCTGAGTCTTGCATGGCTTGGTAACTGGCAGCCAAGCCGTATTGAATAAACAAATCCAGCTTACGCGCTTCTTTTGCAGGCATATACTGCTCAACATCAAAACCTCTGACCGAGCCACCGAAGCGTGTGCTATATGCTTCAACATTCATGTGCTCGATAGGAGCAATACCACTTTGGCCTGCAAGCACTGCTGCCCAGCTAGACTTTACATCCAAGCCTACTGGAGACAGCATGCCTATGCCGGTCACTACGACACGTCTGCGTGACATGGGAAACCTCTTTCGTGTAAAAGCCGACAAAAAAAAACCGCACGCCCTAGGGGTAGGTCGCGCGGCTTTAACTGTTATGCAACCTCAGCTACATTATTGCGCGTGCGCCGTAACGTAGTCGATAGCTTCTTGAACAGTGGTAATTTTTTCTGCTTGCTCGTCTGGAATTTCAGTCTCGAACTCTTCTTCCAGAGCCATTACTAGCTCAACAGTATCAAGAGAGTCTGCGCCCAAGTCATCAACAAAAGAAGCGCTGTTAGTAACTTCTTCAACTTTAACACCGAGTTGTTCGGCTACGATTTTTTTAACGCGCTCTTCAATAGTGCTCATATCTTGTATCACTCCTAAATGGAAATTTTGCTGCAACCTTGGGCTGCGGTTTAGTCAAAAAAGGATTATAAGCTAATTTTATCAACTTATCCCTTAAAAAAACATACTGTCTCTACTAAAGATCAGTAATTTAATTAACGTTAAGACTACGGCAATACTTTTTGGGTCACAACGTTATTAATTCAATCTATTACTCTTTTATTGTAAGAGTTTCCTAGCTCATGTACATGCCGCCATTGACAGGAATTGTCGTTCCTGTGACATAGCCAGCTTGTTCAGATGCAAGAAAACCCACTACTGCAGCAATTTCCTCTGCTTGTCCTAGACGACCAAGAGGAATTTGCGCTACCAAGGCTTGTTTTTGTGCTTCTGGTAGCTCTCGAGTCATGTCTGTATCAATGAAACCCGGCGCTACCGTATTTACCGTAACCGAACGCGAGCCAAGCTCACGTGCCAATGCACGGCTAAAACCTTCAACACCCGCCTTGGCGGCTGCATAGTTTACCTGACCCGCATTACCCATTGCACCCACAACCGAGCCAATATTGATAATACGACCCCAGCGCGCTTTGGTCATTCCACGTAGCACCGATTTAGAAACGCGATACAGGCTGTTCAGGTTGGTATCCAGCACATCATACCACTCTTCATCTTTCATTCTGAGCATGAGGTTGTCGCGGGTAATACCGGCGTTATTAACCAAAATCTGCGGCGCACCAAACTCTTCTTGAATGCGCTCTACTGTGCCTAAAACAGAGCTATCGCTACACACATCCAACACCATACCTGTGCCCTGAATGGCGTTTTCTTGTAAATATTGGCTAATATTTTCAGCACCATTAGGGGACGTTGCCGTACCAATCACAATCGCACCCTGCGCACCTAACTGTAAAGCAACTGCCTTGCCGATACCGCGACTTGCACCTGTTACCAGCGCCACTTTTCCTGTTAAACTCATTTGAATTACTCTCCAGATTACTTGAGCGTTGCCAGTGCTGCTTCAAAAGCGTCACAGGCGTCCAGACTATGATTTTTCAACTCTTTAGCACAACGCTTATTTAAACCACCAAGCACACGACCCGGGCCGCACTCGACCAAGTCCGTCACACCCTGCTCAGCTAAGTACTGCACAGTTTCCACCCAACGAACGGGGCTGTATAACTGCGCCAGTAAGTTCGCTTTTAAGGCTTCCACGTCTTGGACTGCCGTTGCGGTGACGTTTTGTATCAAGGGAATTTGTGGCGCTTGCCAATTAATCGCCTTAATGTCCGCCGCAAACTGCTCAGCCGCAGGGCGCATTAACTCACAGTGTGAAGGTACACTAACCGGCAACGGCATAGCACGCTTAGCACCCATTTCTTTACATTGCTCAATGGCACGCTCAACGGCTGCAGTGCTACCCGCAATGACCACTTGACCCGGCGCATTAAAATTCACCGCACTGACCACATCACCCTGAGCCGCCTGAGCACAAGCCTCGATAACCTGCTCATCTGCCAAACCTAAAATAGCCGCCATCGCACCTGTTCCAGCAGGTACCGCCTGCTGCATTAGCTGACCACGACGGGCAACCAGACGTGCCGCATCAGCCAGTTCAATTGAGCCCGCCGCCACTAATGCAGAATACTCTCCCAAGCTGTGTCCCGCGACAAAAGCTGGAGCCTGACCCGTCTTGCTTTGCCATAAACGATACAAGGCTACCGAGGCCGTAAGAATAGCAGGCTGGGTTTTATCAGTTTGACTCAACACCTCAGCCGGGCCTTGCTGACACAATTCCCACAAGTCATAACCCAAAGCGTCGGAAGCTTGGGCAAAGGTGTCCTGGATTAGACTTTCAGCCGTACCAATTTCAGCCAACATACCCACAGTCTGTGAGCCTTGACCGGGGAAAACAAAAGCCAGTTTAGCAGTCATAAAATTCCTTACCTGTAATAACGCATCGGCAGTCTGCCATGCTCAAATTCAGTTAACAAACCTACTATGGGATGATAATTACTAGCGCGCAGTCACAGCAGCACGTCACCCTTTTATACTTACTTGTCACCATTTTGCCGCACTTGCTGGGCAGCACTCAATGACGCATAGCTCGCCTGTATATGCCGACCCAAGCGCATCGGTAAATTTTCCTGCACTGCGCGCGTAGCAACTCCGATCGCAGAGGCAATAGCCAGCTGATTAGCAGCACCATGACTCTTAACTACCACGCCATCCACGCCGAGCAATAACGCACCATTATAATGATCAGGCGACCAGCGCTTGTGCACCTCACTCCACATGTTGCGATTTAACCATGCCAGCGAGCGCCGCCAAAACGTGCGCTTAACTTCTTCAAATAACGTAGCGGCCATCAATCGAGCCAACCCCTCGCTACTTTTGAGCAATACATTCCCCACAAACCCATCACATACCACTACATCCGCTTCGCCGCGATAAACCCCATCACCTTCGATATAGCCAATGTAATTGATATTTTTCAGCCCCGCCAAAAGCCCTGCGGCTTGGCGCACCTGCTGATTACCCTTAATCGACTCAACACCCACATTTAACAAGGCTACTCGGGGTTGTGACACGCCACCCAACTGGACTGCAGCAGAACCCATCACGGCAAATTGCAGCAACTGCTCAGCACTACAGTCAACATTAGCTCCTAAATCCAACAAATGTATTGTGGATTTTTGCGTCGGCAAGGCCGTCATTATCGCAGGGCGTTCAATCTGTGGCAGTGTTTTGAGTATATGCTTGGACAAGGCCATTAAGGCGCCAGTGTTACCTGCGCTGACACAGGCATGCGCCCGCCCATCGCGCACCAACTGCAAAGCAACGCGCATAGAAGCATCAGGTTTTCCGCGAAGAATTTGTGCAGGCGAATCGCTCATTTCAATATTTTCTTGAGCAGGCCGGACAGTCAGTCGTTGTTTGACGCTAAAGGATAGATCAAGCATATGCGGCTCAATTTGCTGATCATTGCCGACTAAAATGATATGCAGAGAAGGGTAGCGAATAAGGCTCGCTATACAGGCAGGAACAACGTAGCGGGGACCAAAGTCCCCGCCCATCGCATCAACCGCAATAATTGCAGTTGACAAGGATTACTCGTCAGTGGCCTTGGCAATCACTTGACGACCACGGTATACACCATCCGGTGATACGTTGTGGCGCAAGCGTACTTCGCCTGTGCTCTTTTCAACGGTCAACGCTGAAGCAGTCAGTGCATCATGTGAACGACGCATATCACGCGCTGAGCGAGATTTTTTGTTCTTTTGAACAGCCATAAAATTAACTCCTAAAGTTTTGGATCACGCTTTAACTGCGCCAATACACTAAATGGGTTGGACCTTGTCGTCTCATCAGGACCCAACTCTGGCTCAACATAACCAGCCGGGCTCTGACATTCACCTTGTGGATGCATTGGCACTATTGGCAAGCAAAGTAACAATTCATCTTCCACCAGAGCTAGTAAATCGAGCGGCTCATCGTCCACCTCTAACACGTCATAGCTATGAGAAAGCAAAGTCGAATCAGCATTATGATTAACAACAAGGTAATCATAATGCCCACCAACCGAAATTACAGCATCTTCTAAGCAGCGCTGGCATAGCATAGCAACTTTCGCAGCTAACTCTAAATGCATCACCACATGCTTTTGCTCGTCTCGAGAAAAAGCAACACTAACCTGCACAGCACCGGCTGTGTTGGTTAGGAGCTCAGCAACGCGAGTAAACTTAGCTAAAGGCAGCTCACCAGTAAAACTGATGGCTCTGTCGGCTAATTTATGCGGCTCAACCAGAAGAGGAATAGGTCCGTTTGACATAGGCGCGGTATTCTATGGATGCTCTGCACTTCTGTCAAAGGTTATTCACTATCAGCATGGCAAATGCGATAAAATGCTGGCAGATAAAACCTTTTCCAGCCTATGCGACCACCTTATCTCTTTATCCTAAGTCGAATTTGTGCCAAACTCTGCAGCTAGTTTTTTATATTATTAAGGCGCTATGTCCACATTACCCTTTAGTTTATTGGCTATTGCCCTGTATCTCGTTTCTAGCTCCTATATTGGCAAGCAGCTCTGGCAGAACACGCTCTCCAAAACACCTTGGTTAATCGGCATTGCCGCTTTAGCCAGCATTAGCCATGCATTTGCATTATTTCCAGCCTTGCTGACCGATCAGGGGCTGCATTTGGGCTTCTTTAATGCGGCCAGCTTGATTGCACTTTTTATCGTGGTGCTCGTTATTCTTTGTAACAAACACTTGACCCTCAATGTGCTGCTCGCCCCCATTCAAGTCATAGCAGCACTGACCATCGCCTGCGCACAATTTTTACCTTATGGGCACATGCAGCCAATTAATGAAGCGCCCGGCATTCTGGCGCATATCATTTTTTCTGTACTAGCCTACGGTGTTATCAGCATTGCTGTTGTGCAATCCTTACTTTTACTTATTCAAGAACGCCAATTACGCAAGCGCCCGGTATCATCTTGGTTGCGCAGTTTTCCTCCACTGCAAACCATGGAGAGCCTACTGTTCTCTTACCTGTGGTCTGGCTGGTTACTGCTATCGCTATCCTTACTCACGGGCTGGTTGTTTTTGGAAGACTTCTTTGCTCAGCATCTAGCCCACAAAACCCTCCTCTCAAGCCTTGCATGGGTTATCTTTGCTGTACTGCTTTGGGGTCGTCATCGCTTAGGCTGGCGCGGTCATAAGGCAATCCGCCTTACCTTGGCTGGCTTTTCTTTGCTTATGCTTGCCTATTTTGGCAGTAAGCTTGTCCGTGAATTTATCCTAACTTCTTGAGGCATTTGGCTTGTGGACGATGTGCATTTCGGCTATCTGCTTGGCTTGCTGATTTTCCTTATTATTTGCTCTGCGTTTTTCTCTAGCTCAGAAACGGGGTTGCTTAGCCTGAACCGTTATCGGCTGCGTCACTTAAGCCGTGAAGGCAACCCTGGCGCACAACGCGCCAGCCGCTTACTAGGCAAGCCAGATCGCTTGCTGGGTACCATTTTAGTCGGCAATAACGTCGTCAACATCTTAGCTGCGTCTATTGCTACCGTTATCGCGGTCGATCTGTGGGGTGACGCCGGTGTTGTTATTGCCACCACTGGGCTGACGATTGTGTTGCTTATTTTTGGTGAAATAACCCCAAAAACATTTGCAGCGCTGCGCCCAGAACTGATTGCTTTCCCTGCCAGTCGCGTTTTGTCATTGCTGATGACTGTTTTTTATCCCGCTGTTTGGCTCACCAGCAGCATCAGCAACGCTATTTTGCGTATGCTAGGTATAGACCCCAAGCACCGCTCCTCCGAAACCCTCTCCACGGAAGAGTTACGCAGCGTCGTTAGAGAAGCTGGGCATGATCTGCCACAAAACCGTCAAGATATGCTGCTAGGCATTCTGGATCTCGAAAACGTCACCGTCGATGACATTATTATTCCTCGCAACGAGGTTTTCGGTATCGATCTCAATAACAACATTGATGTAATAGTGCAGCAATTACGCACCACCACCCATACACGTTTGCCTGTCTACCGAGACAACATTAACGAAATCGTTGGCGTGGTGCACATGCGTCAAATCGCGCGTCTGCTGACGCTAAACAAATTAACCCACGAGGTAATTCAGGGTGCTTGTAATGAGCCCTACTTTATTCCCGAAGGTACACCCTTGTCAGTTCAGCTGCTTAACTTTAAACAGCATAAGAAGCGCATGGGGATTGTTGTGGATGAATACGGTGATGTTGAGGGTATTATTACCCTAGAGGACATCTTAGAAGAAATTGTCGGTGAGTTCAGCGATCATAGCCGCATCAATGAGCCAGAAATCAGGCCGCATCAAGATAACAGTTATATCATCGACGGCGCCGCTTATATTCGCGATATCAATAAAAACCTTGACTGGGATCTGCCCTGTGACGGTCCAAAAACGCTTAATGGGTTAATTACGGAAATTCTTGAAAGCATTCCAGAAGGAGCCGTCTGCATGCAGATCGGCCCGTACTTTTTGGAAACTCTGGAAATAAAAGATAACAGGGTCAGTTGCGCTAAGCTGTGGCTTGAAGAGTAAATTCTCTACAGCTCAACCACCACTTCTTGTGCGGCTAATACAGCTTTCTGCCGCGCCTGCTCGACGCTACTGGCTTGCGCCAAAACTACACCCATACGGCGCTCACCTTCCACGCAAGGCTTTCCAAACAAACGCAGCGTAGTATCAGGTCGCGATAACGCCGCACCGAGTTGAGCAAAGGCCGTTTGTTTAGACACACCGCGCACCAAAATAACTGCTGATGCACTGGGTCCATTCTGACGTATAGCTGGAATGGGCAACCCTAAAATCGCGCGCGCATGCAAAGCAAACTCTGACAGGTCTTGTGATACCAAGGTAACCAAACCCGTATCATGCGGACGTGGCGAAACCTCACTAAACCAAACATCCTCGCCTTTGACAAACAGCTCAACACCAAACACACCGCGCCCACCCAAGGCGTCAGTCACTTTCTGAGCAATATCTTTGGACTTAGCATAAGCCACCGCTGACATCGCTTGCGGCTGCCATGATTCAACGTAATCACCACGCTCTTGGCGATGACCTATAGGCTCACAAAAACTGGTGCCACCGATATGGCGCACGGTAAGCAACGTAACTTCATAGTCAAAGTTAATAAATCCTTCAACGATGACACGTCCTGCTCCTGCACGCCCCCCATTCTGAGCCACATTCCATGCCTGTTCAATATCACCGGCTGTAGCAATAACACTTTGCCCCTTGCCCGACGAACTCATAACGGGCTTCACCACACAAGGCAGGCCAATTTGCTCAATAGCCGCTTGATAATCCTCATAGGTATCCGCAAAAACAAAGGGCGAAGTCGGCAAGCCCAATTCTTCGGCTGCTAAGCGGCGAATCCCTTCACGGTCCATAGTAAGCTGGGTGGCACGTGCGGTTGGGATAACGGTATAGCCCGCACGCTCTAAATCCAGCAAAGCCGCGGTATCAATGGCTTCAATTTCCGGCACAATATACTGCGGCTTTTCTTGTTCAATGACCGCTTTAAGCGCATAGCCATCCAGCATATTAACGACATAGCTGCGGTGCGCCACCTGCATCGCAGGGGCATTGGCGTAGCGGTCTACCGCGATAACCTCAACCCCAAAACGCTGTAACTCAATTGCCACTTCCTTACCAAGTTCACCAGCACCACACAGCAATACGCGCGTTGCTGTCTCTGATAAAGGAGTTCCTATTTTGGCCATGTATTCCTCATTATTCTTCTGTGATTAAACCCTGCGCCTGTGCCCGCTGTGTAAGCCTAGCTAAAACGGCTCGGCGTTCATTATTGTCCATTTTACCCCAGCGGATAATTTCATCGCCTGTGCGCTGGCATCCTATGCACACCTCATTATCGTCTAAGGCACAGATGCTAACGCAGGGAGAAGGCACTGGTTTTTCGTATGGCTTATGCGTCATCTTGTTCTATTAGGCCTTGACGATAGCGGCGACCATTATTGGCATAGTGCTCAGCACTGGCTTCTAATCGTTTCATTTGCTCGTCCGTAAGCTGACGAACCACGCGACCTGGCGAACCCACCACCAAACTGCCATCTGGAATTTCCTTGCCTTCACCAATGAGTGTATTGGCGCCAATGATGCAGTATTTACCAATCTTGGCACCATTCAAAATAACCGCGTTAATCCCAATCAGACTGTAATCATCAACAGTACAACCATGCAGCACTGCATTATGACCTACTGTAACCCCGGTACCTAAAGTCAGCGGCCAGCCTATATCTGTGTGCATCACGCTGCCATCTTGCACGTTACTGTTCGGGCCAATATGAATAAGCTCATTATCACCACGCAGAACTGCTCCGAACCACACACTGGCTCCAGCATCCAAACGCACCTTGCCAATCACACTAGCACTGGGTGCAACCCAACTGTCTTCGTCAGCAACAACAGAATGTTCATCTAAACGGTATTTCATCGGCTACTCCCAGTATTTACAATTCTTTTTTGCTGAGTTGGGGCGGCTGATTTAATTCAATATTTAAATCAAACACAATGTTTACCAACTCAACCACCATTACAGCGGTTAACCCCCAAATCTTATAGTCTGCATAAGTATAACTGGGCACAAACCAGCTGCGCCCTAAGTAATCAATTCGGTGAGTGGTGTGGCGCGGATCGGATGCAAAAAACTCAAGTGGGACGGTAAATATAGACGCTATTTCGCCAGCATTGGCTTGATACTGCGTTTGACTCGAAACCAGCCCCACATAGGGCGTAACCTTAATGCCATGGCGAGAAACCAGCGGGCTTAAGGAGCCCGCAACTTGAACTAGTTTTGGCTCTAAACCCACCTCTTCTTGTGCCTCACGCAAAGCGGTAAAAATTAGATCGCTATCCGTAGGATCTCGCCGGCCACCGGGGAAAGCGACTTCACCACCATGCGTAGACAAGCCATGCGCTCTGAGGGTTAACACTAACTCGGGTGTCTGGCTGCGGGTAATAGGCATTAAAACAGCGGCCTCAGGAAAGTTCTGTGCTGCAATAATAGGTTTAGGCTGGTAACTTTGGATGCGTTTAACTGCCTCGTCTAACAACATAAAAAATCTCACACGCGCATGTTTTATACAGTTATTTAAATCAGCTAGAAAGCTGCCCAAAAAAGCTATCGTTTAACAAAATATATGTGCATAAAAAACAAACACCCCATAAACACAACCACTTACTTAGAATACAGGGTGGGTAAATACGGCACTTTCTGAGCTACCTTAGCATCATGCCACGCGTTCAGGGCTTACTCAATGCACACAAAGCGTTTAAAATCCCGCCAGTTTTGCTTATTTGTCTAAAGGGATGCTTTATGCGGACTCGCTTTTTTACATGCTTTATGTTGTTTTTTTGTCTCTTGCCCGCTACGTTTGCCAGTCAAAAAACACTGCCTATTGATAAGGTGCTTGTCATTAAATCTGAACGCCAGCTGCATCTTATGCATCGAGGTGAAGTCGTAAAAACCTATAAGGTTTCACTGGGTAAAAAAGATGGGGCTAAAAGTTATGAGGGAGATCTGCGTACACCTGAAGGCATATATTGGCTTGATTGGCGTAAACCCAGCGAGCGTTACAATCTGGCGATTAACATTTCCTACCCCAATGAACAAGATCGCGAGCGAGCACAACAACTAGGCAAGAACCCCGGCAGCATGATTATGCTGCACGGCACACCCAACGATGAGGAATATCCTGAGTGGTTTTTCAGCTCACTTAACTGGACCGAAGGCTGCATTGCGCTCACCAACGACGACATGCAGGAAGTCTGGTCGTTGGTTAAAGACAACACGCTGATTGAGATTCGTCCTTAATTTAGAGGCGCTCTGCTGTAATCCAGTCTGCAGCAGAGCTTTTCCGCAATCACGCCTCAGTATGCATACGCCGAATCCGTCGGTGCAGCCCAATCAGCACCATGGCAAAGGTTAGAATAAAAGGCATAACGGCAACATTAAACACCTTAACGGTAGTGCCTAAACTTTCAATATCCGCGTTAAGTTGATAACGCACCTCACGCAATTCTTTGCGGATTTGTAATCTTTCCTGCATAAACTGTTGTATTGTCGCTTGTTGCTGCATTGACACATTCAACTCAGTATCACCGGTTTGTAACTCAGCTATTTTTTGCTCTGCTTGCATCAAGCGACGCTGCAGCTGCTGTTCTTTTTCAGCGTAACGCTCCTCAGCGGTACGACGCAAACGATCCACCAGAGTAAAGGGGCGACTAAACTGTGCTCGCGAACGCACACCCAGCAATGCGTCAGAACCGAGCAAGTTATCTATGGCATTAACAACAAAGCTAGCATTGCCTGCCCAAGGTTGTGGCAAGCGCTGACCGAAAAAATCCTGCACCTGTACCCACATGGTATCGCGCAGCATATCGGTATCAGCCACGACCAGCACTTGGATTTGCTTGGCTTGCTTGAGTCCCGGCAATTGCCCTTCTAAACCCTGCGTAAAGGCTGATTTTGCTGGCCCACTAATGCGTGCCGCCAAAGTATACCGCTCACCTGTAGGCTGCATATCTGCCTGCAACTCAGTCGGGCTTCGCAAACCAGCAAAGCGTCGCGCAGCATAGGGCATAGCGCTGTCGGAGGTTTGCAGCAGCGGAGTAAACAGCGTTGTTGCGCCCTCCAAGGGCTCTAATACACCCGCTGTCGCTAGCGTAATATTTTGTAAAGGCGCCGTGACCACATCTTCAGCACTGAGGGCCTGTTTCGGCAAGTTAAGCCAGCCTAGGTGACGTACCGCACGCTGCTCACTACCCACACCGACCGTCATCGCATACAACGAATCACCCACCACCACATCATCACGCAGACGCAATCCCCACGCTTCGAACAGCGTCTGCAGATTTGATGCACGTGCTTGCAGCTCATCCGCAGCCATCGACATCCCTGTGTCAAACTCACTGTAGGGGTCAACAAACACCAGTAATTTGCCGCCACGCATCACAAACTGATCAATGGCGTACAGCGTCGGCGGCGACAAGTTTTGCGGATGCACAAGCCATAAAACCGACACTGACTCAGGAATTTCATCGGCCGTCAACGCAATACTTTCGATTTGAAATTGTTGCCGCACCTCTTCCATCACCATCCAAGCCGGTTGCGCTTGACCACTTAGCATATCGAAGCCGCCATTGAGCTGTAGTCCACTCATCACCCCGATAACGGGCAGGCTGGTTTGCGACAATGCATGCAGCATACGGCTGAGCTCATACTCCAGCAGCTCTTCTTGCTCAAGGGCAAAAAATGCAATGCTCTGCACATCACCCTGACTATTTTTACCTGCCAGCCCCAAATACAAAGACTCCCCCTGAGCCAGCGGTATCGCTTGCAAACCCATTTGCGCTGCCTGGTCTTCCTGTGCTGAAAAAGGCTCAGGCTCAATCACGTGCAGTTTTAGCTTGCCATCTGCCAAGCGGGTATAGGTAGCCAAGAGTTCGTGCACGCGTTGCGCATAGTGACGCACCTGCGGCATGTCGCGTGCCGCTTGGTTGGAATAAAAGAAATACAGCTCAATCGGCTCATCGAGTCCAGCGAGTAGCTGCTGTGTGCCTTCAGTTAGGGTGTAGAGTTTTTGCTCGGTTAAATCCAGCTGCACACCTTTAAATAGCAGGCTCGAAAGCGCGTTAAACACAAAAAACGCCAGCGCCACTACTACCAAACCAAGGCTTGAATAAAACATTCTTTTCATTTTAATCCGCCTTTTTCAGTTCAAGCACAATGACACTAGCTACCAGCCACGCCAGAATAAAGCTAAGGAAAAACAGCACATCGCGTACATCAATCACGCCACGGCTAATGGCTTGAAAACGTGTTAAAAAACTCATGGACGACACCATATCGAGCCACCATTGCGGAGCCCAGTTCGTAAAAGCATCCAACACCAATGCATGACCACTAACCACAAAAATAAAGCACAGCCCTAACGCACCAATAAAGGCCAGCACCGTATTTTTCGACAACGCCGAAACAAACGAGCTGGCCGCCAAATACGCACCAGCCAGCAGCCAACTGCCCAAGTAGCCGGTTAAAATAGCGCCATTATCAGGATCACCTAAAAAATTAACCGTAAACACCAAGGGAAAGGTTAGCCCCAGCGCCAGTCCAGCAAATAACCACGCGGCCAGAAACTTTCCCAACACCATTTCACGCCGACGAATCGCCAGCGTCATTAATAATTCAATCGTGCCGCTTTTGCGCTCCTCAGACCACAAACGCATGGCTAAGGCGGGCATTAAGAACAGGTACAGCCATGGATGAAAGGTGAAAAACGGTTGCAAGTTGGCCTGCTCGCTTTCATAAAAGCCACCCAGATAAAAGGTAAACAAGCCAGACAAAACCAAAAACGTCAGCAAAAATACATACGCCAATGGAGTGGCAAAATAGCCCGAGAATTCACGCTCTAAAATAATACGCCAATGCTTCATGCTGACTCCCCCCTGGTTAAGCGGCGGAAAACTTCATCCAAACGTCCCGACTCCACGGCAATTTCTTGCACTTGCCAACCACGTTGTTGAATAAGCGCGTTGACCACAGGAAACAACACAGCGCCCGGCTCAGGGATTAAGGTCAAGCTGCCATCGCGGCTATTCTCTTCCAGTGATTGCACGCCGGGTAAAGCCTTTAACGCTGCCTGATCGAGCGCGTTTTCACTGTAAAGCGTGACCGCCTGATGGTATTTAGAGCGCTGTAATAATTGATGTGGTGTTTCATCGACAATCAGCTCGCCGTGCGCAATCAACAGCACACGCGTACAAAGCGCGCTGACCTCTTCTAAGATATGCGTTGAAATAATCACAATGCGGTCTTTAGCTAACGCCTTGATCAATTGGCGTACCTGATGCTTTTGGTTGGGGTCCAAACCATCGGTGGGTTCATCTAATATCAACACCTTCGGCTCATGCATCACCGCCTGCGCTAAGCCCACGCGGCGATTAAAACCCTTAGACAGCGTATCAATGCTCTGACCAATCACCCGCCCAAGCTCGAGCAAATCAATCACTCGTTTAACGCGCTCTTGCAGCTCTTTACCACGATAACCACGTACTTTGCCGATAAACAGCAAGAAATCCAGCACCGTCATCTCGCCATAACAGGGCGCGCCTTCTGGCAAATAGCCCAGCACGCGCTGCGCCCTAATACGCTGTTTGGCAATATCAAAACCATGAATCTTGACGCTTCCTGCACTAGGCGCCAAAAAACCGGTCAGCATTTTCATTGTGGTAGATTTACCTGCCCCGTTAGGGCCTAGAAAACCTATCACCTCGCCGGGCTGAACGGTGAAAGATAAATTATTTACCGCTAAATGCTCAGAAAAATGTTTGCTGAGCTTAGAAACCTCAATCATGCATCACACTCAAATAAAACTTTAAAAAGAAAATTTTTGCCATGCTAGTGCATCTGCATAGTGTCTGCAGACAAAATTCACGCCTTGGCTCAAAACAAATCGATCGGATCCACATCCACCGACCAGCGTGCTTGTCGCGCACTGGGAAGTTGCTCCAAATTAAAACACAACGCATGCAACAACTGCTGCAGGTCTTTACGCTTGTGCGCAATAAACAGCAACTGCGCTCTATAGCGCCCTGCACGCCGCTCCATGGGCGCTGCAACCGGACCTAAACACTCAAGCTGTTGCAACTGATAGTGTGCCAGCAGCTGTTCACTCAGAGCCAAGGCGTCCTGTAGAAAATTATCCACCTGTGTACTGCTCACCGCTTCGGCACGCAACAACGCCATATAACTATAGGGTGGTAACCCTGCCACACGCCGCTCACTCAGCGCCTGCTCCGCAAAAGCAAAATACCCCTGCTCGGTCAGCTGCACCAATAAGGGATGATCAGCTAAGTGGCTCTGGATAATTACTTCACCTGGGTCTTGCGCCCGCCCTGCACGCCCAGCCACTTGCAGAATCAACTGCGCCATACGCTCACTCGAACGAAAGTCTGCGGAAAACAATCCCCCGTCCGCATTTAAAATTGCCACCAAGGTGACCCGTGGAAAGTGATGCCCTTTGGCAAGCATTTGCGTGCCCAGCAAAATACAGGGCTTCCCCTGATTAACCGTATTCAGCATGGCATCCAGCGCACCTTTGCGCGCGGTAGTGTCACGGTCAATACGCAAAATCGGCACATGCGGAAACAATATTTGTAAACGTTCTTCTGCTCGTTCTGTGCCCTCACCTACTGGATGCAGCTGTAAGCTTTCGCAGCTTGGGCAGGCTAACGGGCGTTTTTCCACATGACCGCAATGATGACAACGCAACTCGTTGTAACGCTGGTGCAAGGTGAGCCGCGCATCACAGTCGCGACACTTACCCATCCAACCGCAATCATTACAGAGCAAAACCGGAGAAAAGCCCCGTCGATTTAAAAACACCAACACTTGCTGCCCTGCGGCCAGCGTACGCTCAATGGCTTTTTGCAGCGGCATACTAATGCCCGAATCCAGCGGCAAACTGCGTACATCCAAACGCTTAAACTGCGGCAATTTAGCGGTACCTGCGCGCGTATTCAAACGCAGCAGCGCATAACGTCCGCTATTAGCATTGTGCAAGCTTTCTAACGAAGGCGTCGCCGAACCCAGCACCACCGGAATATCTGCTTGCCGCGCACGCACCAAGGCTAAATCACGCGCATGGTAACGCAAGGCTTCCTGCTGCTTATAGGAAGCGTCATGCTCTTCATCAATAATAATTAAACCTAGGTTCTTAAAAGGGGTGAACAACGCCGAACGCGTACCTATAACAATTTCTGCCTGACCGTCGCGTGCAGCCAGCCAAGCATTCAGCCGTTCGCGGTCGTTCACCTCAGAATGCAGCAGCGCAACCCTGACATTGAAACGCTGCTGAAAACGACTAAACGTCTGCGGCCCAAGGTTAATTTCTGGAATGAGCACCAACACCTGCTGCTTTTTATTCAACACCTGCTCAATCAGTTGCAAATACACTTCAGTTTTACCACTGCCGGTCACGCCCGCCAGCAGAAACACATTGAAGCGCCCGAGTTGCTGACTAATCGAATCAAACGCCACTTTTTGCTCAGCATTTAAGACCAGCGGCATTTGCGCTAACACCGGCAAGTTGCTGGGCGGCTGGTGCACACTGCGCCATTCTTTGTGCAGCAAACCTTTTTCTAACAATGCATCAATGCTGCTTTTCTGTAGATCTAAACTGCTGAGTTGTTCATGGGCCAGTCCGCGTTTGTGCTGCAATACAGCCTGTAAAGCCTGTCGCTGTCTGGGTGCGTTTTTAACTCGCACATCGTCCAGTTGTGCGTCAGTAGCAGCGGTATAAAACAGCTTTTTTTGCGCAACCGCAGGCTCACCTTGGCGCAGCAGTACCGGTAAAGCCCAACTAAAGGTGTCGCCCAAACTGTGTTGGTAATACTGTGACGTCCAGCTTATTAACTGCATAACACTCGGGGGCAACAAAGGTTTCTCATCAATTAACTCAGTGATCGTACGCAACTTACTCACTGGCACTTCGGTCGTATCGGTAGTGTGCAGGACAACGCCAATCACTTCGCGCGATCCAAAAGGCACCTTCACCCGCACACCCGGTTGCCATGCGCTGACAGGAATATCAGCGGGTGCGCGGTAATCAAACAAACGCCGCAAAGGCGTAGGCAATGCGACACGTAAATAAAGCTCAGACACGCGTATTAAATCCTTAACTATGTGCTGCTATATTAGCGGAGTTTTTTGTTGTATGGTTCTTTAAGCAAGTGCTGAGTCATTAGCTGCATTGTCAGGTTCAAGCAAGAGCTTCCAATACTTCCTTATACACGAACCTGTCATGGGGGCTTATTACTAACACCATGGAGAATGATTATGAGTAAAAAAGTTGCAGTGATTTTATCCGGTTGCGGCGTTTTTGACGGTGCAGAAATCCATGAGAGCGTACTCACGGCGCTGCGTCTTGACCAGCAGGGTGCACAGGTAACCTTCTTTGCTCCCGATATCCCACAAGGTCATGTTATCAACCATCTTACAGGCGACGAAATGCCTGAGCAGCGCAATGTGCTGATTGAGTCAGGACGTATTACCCGTGGTAAAACCCTTGATGTACGCGAACTACAAGCCAAAGACTTTGATGCCTTAATCCTGCCCGGCGGCTTTGGTGTTGCCAAAAACCTGTCCAACTTTGCCAGCAAAGGCGCAGATTGCGAAGTAGAAGAAAACACCCTCAAGGCTATTTTGCAATTTAAAGAGGCTAAAAAACCCATCGGCCTTATGTGCATTTCACCCGCTTTATCAGCCAAAATATTTGGCACAGGCGTAACCTGCACCATCGGCAGCGACGCTGGCACTGCCGGCGCCATCGAAGCCATGGGTGGCACACACCAAAATTGCAGCGTCGATAAGATTGTTGTCGATGAAGGCAACTGTTTGGTTACCACCCCCGCCTATATGCTCGCCCAATCCATTAGTCAGGCCGCTACAGGCATTAATGCTCTAGTCGATAAAGTGCTAGAAATGGCTTAACCGTTTTTCCCTTCAGTATTCGTGCCGCTCATTTGCATAATCCATGAGCGGCACGTGTAATATTGCTCACTAAGGAGTTTCGCGCAGTAAAAGCGGAAAACTATTGCGCTTTATTTTTGCAAAGCTATGCTAATCACTTAATTTTCCACAAGGTACACACACCGTCTTGGACACTAGCCTACACACCCATCGTTTTACACTAGAAAGCTTCGATACCGCGCGTTTCGCCAACCTGTGCGGTCAATACGACGAGCATTTACGCCTCATTGAGCAGCGCCTTAACATCACCATCCGAAACCGTGGCGAACAGTTTGAACTGCTCGGCGATGCTGCAGCGACAAGCACCGCAGAACACCTTTTGCGCCGCTTGTATCGTGAAACCAAAGACACACAGCTGACCCCTAACCAAATCCATCTGTACCTGCAAGATGCGAGTATGCAAGAACTCGCCTTACCAGCTACTAACAGGGTCACGCTGCGTACACGCAAAGCGGTAATTAAACCTCGTGGTGAAAACCAGCAAGCCTATGTACGTTCCATCCAAAAAAAAGATATAAACTTCGGTATAGGCCCTGCAGGCACGGGAAAAACCTATCTAGCGGTTGCCTGTGCAGTGGATGCGTTAGAGCGCGAAGAAGTTGAACGCATCTTACTCGTGCGCCCTGCCGTTGAAGCGGGTGAAAAACTGGGCTTCTTGCCCGGAGATTTAACCCAAAAAATTGACCCCTACTTACGTCCTTTGTACGACGCTCTTTACGAAATGCTGGGCTACGAGTATGTCCATCGCCTGTTGGAGCGACAAATTATCGAAGTCGCACCGTTAGCCTATATGCGGGGTCGCACGCTAAGTAATAGCTTTATTATTCTGGATGAAAGCCAAAACACCACTAAAGAGCAGATGAAAATGTTCCTTACGCGCATGGGTTTTGGCTCCACTGCTGTGATTACTGGCGATATCACCCAAATCGACCTGCCACGCGGAGTAAAATCGGGACTGGTACATGTGGCTGAGGTACTCAAAGATGTACCAGGTCTGGGCTTTACCTTTTTTAAATCCGGCGACGTAGTACGCCATCCTTTGGTACAGCTGATTGTCGAAGCCTATGAAAAACACGAAGCCAACGAGGCACAAAACTAACCATGGCCGTTACTCTGGATACGCAAATCGCCAGTAGTTCTGTGCTGCTCCCTAGTCAAGAAGACTTACAAGCATGGTGTGCACTGGCGCTTGAACAACGTACCACTCCTTCGGAGCTAACCATTCGTCTAGTTGATGAAGCAGAAGGTCGCACGCTTAATCAGCAGTGGCGAGGCAAAGACTACGCCACCAACGTGCTGTCCTTTGTCGCCGAGATACCTGAAGGCATTTTAGATATCCCTCTGTTAGGCGATCTGGTCATTTGCGCGCCCGTAGTGGAGCGTGAAGCACGGGAACAAAACAAACAGCTGCAGGCGCACTGGGCACATATGGTGATCCACGGCTGCTTGCATTTGCTAGGCTATGACCATATAGATGAGCAGGAAGCCCAAGAGATGGAAGAGCTTGAGCAACAGCTCATGGCGCGGCTGGGTTATGCTGACCCCTACGCCGAAAGCGAATAACTTCTTCTTATATAACACTTTTTTGAAAGATACGGATTTACTACAACCATGAGTGAAGACAGTTCTAGCAGCGGGCAAAGATCTTGGTTAGATAAACTAGCCCACGCTTTTGCCCAAGAACCCAAAAACCGCCAAGATTTATTTCAGTTGTTGCGTGAAGCTAATCGCAACAAACTAATGGACGATGATGCCTTGGCTATTGTTGAGGGTGCCATTGAGATTTCCGAGCTTAAAGTTCGGGACATTATGATCCCCCGCTCACAAATGGTCAGTATTCAAGTTGACCAAACACCTGAGCAATTTTTGCCCGCTATCATCGAAGCCGCTCACTCGCGTTACCCGGTGTTTGGCGAAAACAACGATGAAATCTTAGGGATTTTACTCGCCAAGGACTTGCTACCACTTATCCTTAACCGCCCAGCGGATTTTAACTTGCGGCAGATTTTACGCCCCTGCAACTTCGTACCAGAATCAAAACGCCTTAATGTCCTGCTCAAAGAGTTCCGCGCCAACCACAACCATATGGCGGTCGTGATTGATGAGTACGGCGGCGTTGATGGTTTGGTAACCATTGAAGATGTCTTAGAACAAATCGTTGGTGATATCGAAGATGAGCATGATGTTGAAGACGATACGCTAATCCGTTCCGTACCCAGCGGTGATCACATTGTTAAAGCGCTCACGCCGGTGGAAGACTTTAATGAGTTTTTTAAGAGCAACTTTTCTGAAGATGAGTACGACACCATCGGTGGCGTAGTTCTCAGCGCATTTGGTCATTTGCCCAAACGCAATGAAGTCATAGAGATCGACAACTGGCGCTTTCGGGTTGCCAACTCAGACAGCCGTCGCTTACACCTCTTACGTGTTAGTAAGGTTGGCTAGTCACCATGTTTGATCCCGCATCCGTATTGCGTTACGGCTGGCAAGGCAATCTGCTGTCCGTACTGGCTGGCGGGTTGATTACCTTTTCTTTAGCCCCTTTTAATCTATGGCCTTTGGCTTTGGTAGCCGTTGCGCTATGTTATTTGCTGCTGCAAAGGCTAACCCCAAGTCAAGCGGCTATGCGTGGCTGGCTATTCGGCTTTGGACTGTTTGCCAGTGGCGTAAG
>LFTS01000018.1 GCA_001513435.1 Gammaproteobacteria bacterium DTU040 | reverse complement strand
CGTTAATACAGGTAACCAGCAGTTCAATGAACACCTAAAAAGCGCTGATTTATTTAACGCAGAACAATACCCCACCATGACCTTCATCAGCACTCATTGGGACTATATCGATGGAGTACCGCACCAAGTAACAGGCGATCTCAACCTGTTAGGTCTAAGCCATCCAGTGACCCTGACCGCCACGCAGTTTAATTGTTATGCAAGCCCTAAATTCGATGGTGCAACAGTCTGCGGTGGCGACTTTGAGACGGTTATCGATCGCACTCAGTGGGGTATGGATTTCTTTGTGGCGCTAGGCATCCCCAAGGAAGTTAAGCTCAGCATCCAAGTGGAAGCCATCAAACAGTAACAAAGCTCAGGAAGAACAGCATAAAGAAAGGCGCTGTTACTGTGAGGATTAAGCCACTAATAATAGCTGTGGGTACATACTCGTAGTTGCACGCCTTGCGCACAAAGGGCAGGGTAGTATCCATAGCCGTTGCGGCGCATACACCTATGCTGCTGTTGGAATAATTACGCCCCAAAATAAATACGACCGTCAGACCAATTAATTCACGCATCAGATCGTTCAACAGCGCAATACTGCCGTAAGCTTCGCCTAGATGCTGTCCAGCCAAAGCGCCTGATAAGCTAAACCAGCCAAAACCCGTGCTGAGCGCTAATGAAACCATTAAGCGCTCACCCGTCATCCAGCTTAACAAAACGCCTGCCAGCATCGAACCAAGCATCACCACGGCAGGAATCACTAAGACACGCGGTGCAAGCCAAGAGCGGTTAATCGCCACCTGAGCCAAATCTAAGCCGATGAAAAACAACAACACATACAGCCAGTAGGAAATGTTAAACAAAACCTCGCCTACGGCATGCTCATGCCAGTGTAAACGGTAGAAAAAAGCACCTAGCAATACCAAGCTAAAAGCAATCAGGCACTCTTTAACCGGATACCAGAGTGCTTGCCAAGCGCTGGTATCCTCTGCTTCAGTTTGGTTTTTTCGATTGAAGGGCAAAAGTAATAAAAAAACCACCACACTGATGGTAAACGCATAGACGGCGGCTTGTTTTAAAACGCTAATTCCAGAAGCAAAACTGCTAAAAGCCTCACCCGACTCCATGCCAATCACAAACAAAATCACCCAAACCACGGGCGTGATCGCTTTGACTAACGAACCAATTACAGGCTGGGTCAGTCGCTTACCCAATAGATAGCCTGCTAACAAATAAAGCAGTATCGGCAGTACAGTGGTGAGTATTTTAGTCAGTGGAGCTAGCACGAGGTATCTCTTGGGGGAGCTGATTAAATTGAAGTCAGTAGCCCAGTAATTCAGTGCGACAAGAGATCACGCTGGGGCTGGAGGGCCTAGTATAGCAGGTTCAACCGCGGGGAATATTTGTCAGCTCAGAGAAGAAAAGCAATTAAGCCGACAAATTAATATGCTAATTTGTATACTCTAGCTATTCATTCGCTTTAAAAAGGTGCGCTGGTATGAAGGTCGCTCGCTGGTTAAGCCAAAATCTTAGCTTAAGTATTCCGCTGTTTTTATTGCTGGGTCTGGTTGCCGGTTTTTGGCTGCCGAGCGCAAACCTCAGCATGCTGATCACACCACTCACCTTGCTGATGGTTTACCCGATGATGGTCAATATCAAACCCAAGCAACTGCTTGAGTCTGGCCATGGCAGCGTGCAGTTTTGGGCGCTGGTGATTAATTTTTTATTTATCCCTTTTGTCGCTTTTATCCTAGGCCGTTTATTTTTTTCTGATAAGCCCGAGCTGGCGCTAGGCCTGCTACTAACCTCACTATTACCCACTAGCGGTATGACGATTTCCTGGACAGGTTTTGCCAAAGGTAACGTACCGGCCGCGATCAAGCTCACCTTGGTCGGTTTATTCCTCGGCTCATTACTCACGCCTTTTTATGTGCACCTTTTATTGGGTGCTCAGTTGCCCGTTAAACTGATGCTGGTGTTCCAACAAATTCTATTCTTTATTGCCATTCCTTTGTTTGCTGGTCAACTGACGCGTGCGGTTCTGTTACGCCGTTATGGCCAAGAAAACTTTCAAAAGCACCTAGCACCTAACTTCCCAATCCTCTCCAGCATTGGCGTCCTCGGGATTGTATTCGTAGCCATGGCGCTTAAAGGTCCTGAGCTTATTAAGTCGCCCAGTTTGGTGGTATACATCATTGTGCCGCTGGTCTTGTTGTATGCCATTAACTATGCGGTGAGTACCTTTGTGGCGCGCAAGTCACTTTCGCGCGGCAATGGCATTGCTTTGGTCTACGGCACGGTAATGCGTAACCTGTCGATTGCTTTAGCATTGTCCATGACTGCCTTTGGCGAGGCCGGTGCTCAAGCAGCGCTATTGATTGCCTTGGCCTATATTGTCCAGGTGCAATCTGCAGCTTGGTATGTAAAACTCACAGAACGCCTGTTTCCCGCTGAGCCCGAGCAACAGTAGCCGATAAATTTAAGGCAGTACCCAGTCCAATTCATGGTGCGCCGCAAAGGCTTCTGGGTGTAAATACTCTCCTCTTAACAGGGGCTGCTCAAGCCAACTCCAGTTGATGTTAAAGGCTGGGTATTCACTTTGTATCGCATCCGCCAAAATCGTGGTGCAATACAGATGCTGCTTATCACGCGCAGCTAACACAAACGGCTTGCCCAGCTCGGCCAATAGACTGCGGCTTATATTTTGGCGCTGCTCAGCGCTTAAAAACAGCGGTCGTGCTACGGCAACACGCTTGGCTAATTTCACATCGGTAAACTGCTGCCAAGTAGAGAGTAAAACTTGATTGCTGAGCGTTTGTAAATCATCGGTGGTTGCGTGAAGTATTTGTATTTCTGGCTCAACCTCAACCACCATGCCGATATGGGAAAAATCACCTGCACCAAAGCTGGCAATCAAATAGCTTTCCAACGAGGTTCCTTGCCGAAAGACCCAGTCACCCACAGCAAGCGCCGGCGTATCTGTTATGCCAGTCGAGTCAGCGTTATCACGAGCAACGGCTAAGCCGTTTAACAGCAGCCAGCTAAGTAAAAGAAAACATAAAAAAAGCCATCTATGTCTTACCCAGATGGCTTTTTTATTATTCGGCAAACAATGCATTACAGCTTAACTTTCCAACCATCCTTAGTGCTGATCAGGTTAACGCTTTCTTCTTCGCTCGTGCCGTTTTTAAATTCCAACTTAACCGCAACAGAGGCCATTTTCTTATCACTGCTGTATTTGGTAGCGGTAGACTTAATGGATTTAACACCACCAGCCAACTCAGCTGCAGCGGATGCGGCTTTAAGCATTTCGCTCATTTTGCCCTTCATCATATTGAACTGCTGTTTTTCTTCTTCAGTTAAATGAACCACGGCCATAAAGGTTTCAATATCGCCGTTGATCATGGCGCTAACATACTTCTCAGCCACTTTCTCTGGACCTGAGCCCGAAGAACAAGCAAACATAAATACAGCAATGGCCAGTACAAAAAAGTGCTTTACTTTATTCAGATACATGAGGGTTCCCTATTAAATTAATGTGTTAATTTTTCCAAAACCTACCTCAGCGCCGGCCTAAACAAAGCGCCCTGAACAGCACATGGTCTTTAACGGCCTTGCTAATGCATTAGTTAGTCGCGTATAGCTTACACACTTAACTAAGGCAAACCGTTACCAAAAACGACACTGTCATTTTTTTGCGAACTAACTCACAAAAAAAAAGGCGGTCACAATACTTAATAGCACTACCACAGCAAAAACCTTGTAGTGGGTGCTAAATAGCGGTCGTTTATTTGATTCGTTCACATCTCTAGTCATAGCTTCCAACTCTGCGGCTCTATCGATTCATTAACGAGCTCTCTGCTCAAAAATCACCCCACAAATGCTGCGCTACTGTCATTGCAGCTATGGGTGCTGTTTCTGTTCTTAATACTCTTGGTCCTAGGCTAACCGCCTGAAAACCTTGAGTTAATACCTGTTCAACCTCACCCGCACTTAAACCACCTTCAGGCCCTATTAATAGAGCCAGCGTTTGAGGTGCGGCGTATTGGGCAAAAGGCTGAGCCTGCGGGTGCAACACCAGTTTTAAGTCAGCGTTGAGCTGATCTGCCCAAGTGGCAAGCTTTTCGATTGGATGAATAATAGGGATTTGGCTACGGCCACACTGTTCGCACGCACTAATAGCAACTTGCCGCCAATGCTCGAGTCTTTTTTCTGCACGTTCTTTATTTAAACGCACTTCACAGTGCTCGGTGAACAATGGCGTGATGTGTGTGACACCTAGCTCGGTTGCCTTTTGAATTGCCCAATCCATGCGCTCGCCCTTGGAGAGCCCTTGGCCCAGGTGCACCTTTAAGGGTGATTCTGCTAAGCCTGCTATTTTTTCAGTGAGCTGCACAGTTACAGATTTTTTACCCACCCGTGTTAGCTTGGCTAAAAACTCATCGCCACTGCCATCAAAAACCTGTATCCGAGCGCCAACATCCAAACGCAATACTCTGGCCATATAATGTGCAGTTTGCTCTGGCAGTTCGTGCTCGCCCAAACTAAGTTGCTGCGCCACATAGAAACGCTGATACCCCATGTCGCCCACTCGTATGCAATTAAAAACCGTGAAACCATAGCAGATTCCATGGCGGCTCGACCATAGCGCTGGTGTGATATGTGGATGTGTGATGAGTTATAGCAGGTTGCGGCTATGTGTTAGGTGGGTTTCTACAGGTTTACAAGCAACTTCCTTGCCGCCAACACTGAGCCAAGTTTTAAGCCAGTCTCCTATTGAAGCGTAGCTTCTGTGCGAGGCGGATTATACAACCAACTCTGGCGTTACTGGAGAATCCTTCGCGCAAGAGTTGCGCTCCCACAGAAGCTGAGCCTGCGCGCCAGCTGGCTATAAAATTGCCGGACGTCTACTTAGTGCGCATGCTCATCATGTTCGATTACATCGCCCTCATGTTCCATGGATTCATGCTCATGTCCTGCATCTTCTTGGCCATGCATCATCTGCATTTTGTCACCGTGTTCAGCCGCGTGCTCATGGCCCGCTTGAGCGATTTCTTTCAGTACCGCCAAATCAATTTGCTCAAAGCTTATTACACGTCCACCACGATCATGCGCCAGCTTTTCAGCCGCTGCTTTATCGCTGTAGGACACTAACGAGGGTCCCATAGCGCCAAGCATGTCAGAACCCACAACATACCAAGCTTTGCGTGCATCGATTAAGTGCTCATCTTCTGGCGTATCCCAATGTGTTTTAGCCATATCATGCACATAAATCTGCGCTTGCAGGGTTTTGTTTTCTGGCTGCAACCACCAGCTAAACATATCCACAGTAGAGCAAAATTTATGTGTTTCGCCATTTTGCTTATTGATTGACTGACCTTTTGCGCCCGGCCATTCGGTAATCAACATACCGCATACGTGGCACTCATCGCCCGCATGAAAGGCTACAGGATCAGTATTAACCTGCGGTTTACTCTCTTCAGTACAGGCCGTCAGCCAGAAGGTCGTAACAAGTATCGCTCCAAAGCCCAATGCTTTTTTGAGTATATGTTTCATGGGTATAACTCCTTTATTTAACTTATGCAGCTCGCTTAGCCAAGCGCCAATGAGCCAAGCCCAGTATTACAGCCGCCCAAACCACGAGACACAACCACAGCACCAACTGTCCAACCGGCAAATCATTGGCAAGCGCCATTACCCCCAGCCCTTGACCGCCGGCTTCAAAACCACCGAGATTAATCAATCGATAAATATCAGTAGGGTTAAGCAGCAATAACCAAGGCAGAAGTTCAGGACTGATGCGCCCTTCAGTGACTACTAACAACGCCAGTAAAGCCAGGTCAAATACCAGCACAAACAAAAACCAAATACCTAACGCCAAACCGGCTGCCGTGGTTTTCTCTTTAGCCTGACTACTGAGCACATAAGCAAAAGCCAAAAACACCAAACCCAGCAGGGTTGATGAAAAAATAAACCGGCTAAAAGCAAATACCAGCGTGCTGTAGGAGACATCCTGTACCAACAGCGCAATCGCCACTGCGGCGCTACCAAAACCAATCAGCGTTGCCATGCCTAGAATACAACCATGCCCAACGAACTTGCCTAGCAATAACTCACGGCGCGTCAGCGGGTAGGTAAGCAACAGCATTAACGTGCCACCTTCTTCCTCGCCTACAATGGCGTCATAGGCTAATAACAAAGCAATTAGTGGCATTAAAAACGTGGCCAAGCTTGCCAAACTGGCAATGGTTGCTGGGATAGAGGTAAAGCCCACCTGCCCTGAAGCAGCGGCACCAAACCAAGCAATACCGACAGCCAACACCGCAAATAACAGACTAATCGCCAACATCCAGCGGTTACGCAAGCCATCACTAAATTCTTTTCGGGCAATATGAATTATTTGCTTCATTGCTGTACTCCTGCAATACCCACGGCACCCGCTTTTTCCATGTAATAACAATAGATGTCCTCAAGCGAAGCTGGGCGCACTTCTAAATCCTGCGGCTGCAATTTAAGTATCTCTCGCAGTATGTCGAGTTTGGCGGCTGGCGTTACGCTCAGCTCAAGCCACTGCGCAGTGAGTTGACGTTGGGAATGAATTTCTGGGTGGGTAAATTCGCTCGTTAACCCTTGCACCCGTATCTGCACTGGCAATCCAGCTTGGTTACGCAGCTGATTTAGATTGCCTTCAGCCTCCAAGTATCCACGCGCCAATACCACCGCTCGATCAATATACGACTCGACGCCGGGCAACACATGGGAGCAAATAATAATACTGGTACCCGCATCTTTGAGCCGACCAATCAGCCGGTACAACTCTTGCGTAGCTATGGGGTCAAGTCCAACGGTTGGTTCATCCAAGATCAATAACTTTGGCTGCCCCAATAATGCTTGCGCCAAACCTAATCTTTGGCGCATACCTTTAGAATAGGTTTTCACGCGTTTAGTAGCAGCGGCGGTTAGGCCCACTTGCGCCAGCAGCTCATCTACCTGTGCCAATGGTGCGCCTTTCAAACGCGCAAAGTGCTGTAACGTTTCACGACCTGTCAGTTGCGGGTAAAACATTACGTTTTCCGGTAAAAAACCAATCTGCTGGCGTACGCGTGACTCGCTGGCCTCACCACCTAATACACGCACCTCACCGGATGATGCTTGAATTAAGCCTAAGATTAGGCGCACGGTAGTAGTTTTTCCTGCACCGTTATGACCAAACAAGCCCATTACTTCGCCTGCGCGTAATTGCCATGTCATATCGTGCAGCACTTGCAAGTCGCCGTAGCTTTGCTGCACCTGTTTGAGTTCTACCACTACTGTCATTGTTGTGTTCCTTGTGACGCTGCCGACAACCCTTTTGATGGTCGCATTAAAGGATAGCTATCTTGTACGCCCGGGTACTTAACCACGGGAAACGCCCGTTGTACCCAACGTAGCAGTTCGATACTGGGGCTGTGCATCAGCAAACGTACTTGCGGATAAGTCCACAGCAAACGGTCTACGTTATCATTAGGTTCATAGGGCACATCGCCTATGCCATCCTCGTTACGATCCCAGCCTAAATAGTCGCTCCAGTAGTTGCCACGACCTTCATATGACCATTCCTGATAACGAATGGCGACATATTTAACCTGCTGTTGGTTATTGATAAAGGCATTGTCGTAAATCTTGTTATCCTCAGATCCTGCGGTGAGATGCACGCCCAAGGCGCTGTTAACAAAGTAGTTGCCCGACACGGTATTAAACAGGGAGTTATAAATAAACAGCCCCTT
>LFTS01000273.1:14761-18622 GCA_001513435.1 Gammaproteobacteria bacterium DTU040 | reverse complement strand
ATCTGAGGTGGCGTATTATAGAGGCCAATCTTTTTACGTCAAGGGGTTTTAAAAAATAATTTCTGCTTGAACTCTTAAGCAACCCCGTTGAGTGGACGCGCATTCTACAGCTTCTTTGCCAGCTGTCAACACAGGCTAGGCACCTTTTTTATTTTTACGCATTTGCAACACAAACTGCACTGGCCCCGATACCGCATAGGCCATAAAAATCAACAAGAGTACGCGCGGCGGATCGCTAAAGATAACCGCAAACGCCAACACCACTACAAGAATTGCGACAAAGGGCACACGCCCTTTTAGATCTAAATCCTTAAAGCTATAAAACTTGATATTGCTAACCATCAGCAAACCAACAGCCGCTACTAAAAACGCAAACAGCATCACCACGGCTACCGGAAGGTCCGCACCTACCACACCCTTATCGGTAAAAGTAGCTACTGACCAAACCATTCCCGCCACTACAGCGGCGGCGGCAGGACTGGCTAATCCGATAAACCAACGTTTATCTACCGTATCGATTTGCGTATTAAAGCGCGCCAAGCGTAATGCCGCACAAGCGGTATAGATAAAAGCAACGGTTAAGCCAACATTACCTAACTCTGATAAAGCCCACTGATAAGCCAATATCGCCGGCGCTACGCCAAACGCCACCATATCGGATAGCGAGTCGTACTCGGCACCAAAGGCACTTTGCGTTTGCGTCATTCGTGCCACCCGCCCATCCAGCCCATCGAACACCATGGCTACAAAAATGGCGACGGAGGCAATTTCGAAGCTGCCATGTATTGCACAGACTATTGCATAAAACCCAGCAAACATATTGGCTGTGGTGAATAAATTTGGCAGCAGATATACACCTTTATGGCGAACCTTGCGCCCTTGCTCATCGCGGCCTTCTTCTTCGTGCTCACCTATAGGCAACAAGTTTTCCAAAGCACTCTCTTTATTTGAAGACTCAGCTGGTTCGGGCTGATTAGTGGTCATACTCATATAGTCCTAGCTAGAAAAACTTTTATATTAAATTTCAACACGGACTGATTCTACACGAAACGCTTTAGCTACCAAACTCATTAACCCAGCAACAAAAAACGCGGCCGTTTGACGGGCCGCGCTTTCTTTAGCATACCTCTACTGAATTAATGCTCGGTAGCTCCTGAACGACCGATACCTGTCTGACTACGCACAGTCAGTGCATCAAAGGCATCGCGCTCATTTTGTGCATTCGCACCCTTATCTGTAATTGAGAAGAACCAGATTGACAGGAAGGCTAAAGGAATCGAGAAGATACCTGGGTTAGGGAACGGGGTAATAGGATCAACATTACCGAACACATCAACCCAAACGGTCTTACTCAACACAACCCATACCGTGGCAAACAGAAGACCCACAAAGCCACCTATGGTTGCACCGCGGGTTGTACAACCGCGCCATGATACGGACAACACCAGCACAGGGAAGTTAGCACTGGCTGCAATCGCAAAGGCCAAGCCCACCATGAAGGCTACGTTCTGATGCTCGAATACTATACCTAGCAGGATAGCTAGCACACCTAACACGAGAATAGAGATTTTAGAAATTCTCATTTCTTGTGCTTCAGTGGAGCGACCGCGTGCAATCACGTTGGCATACAGGTCATGCGCAATCGCTGCCGCACCGGCTAACGCCAAACCTGCCACCACCGCAACAATAGTCGCGAAGGTTACTGCTGCCAAGAACCCTAGCAATAAGCTACCGCCTACAGCGTTAGACAAGTGCACCGCCGCCATGTTGGTACCACCAATCAGGTCAGTCAACATATTAAAGCTGCCATCCGCTGCCGTGGTGAAGTACTCAGGGTGACGTACCAGTAAAGCAATCGCACCGAAACCAATAATAAAGGTGAGCAGGTAGAAGTAACCAATAAAGCTACTGGCCCAAATCACTGACTTACGTGCTTCTTGCGCACTGGACACCGTAAAGAAACGCATCAGGATGTGTGGCAAGCCTGCCGTACCAAAGGCTAAAGCAATACCCAAGGACAAGGCGTTTAGTGGGTGATCGCTCACTGCGGTACCCGGCGCCATAATTTCTACACCGTTAGGGTGAACACGCACCGCTTCTGCCAGCATGGTGTCTGCGTTAAAGCCGAACTGATACAACACCAAGCCCGCCAGCAACGTACCACCGGTCAGCATCAACACGGCTTTAATGATCTGCACCCAAGTGGTGGCTGTCATGCCGCCAAAGAAAACGTAAATCATCATCAGCACGCCAATGATTACGACGGAGAACTTATATTCAATACCGAACAGCAATACGATCAACTTACCGGCACCGACCATCTGCGCAATCAAGTACAGCGCGATAATCAGCAGCGACGCACTAGAGGCGAGAATACGCATCTGGGTTTGCCCCAAACGAAACGCCGTCACGTCAGCAAAGTTAAAGCGACCCAAGTTACGCAAGCGCTCGGCAATCAAGAACATCACCACCGGCCAACCGAACAGGAAACCAATCGCATAAATGATGCCGTAAAAACCACTAACGTAAACCAGTCCTGCAATCCCCAAGAATGACGCTGCGGAAATATAATCCCCCGCAATCGCCAAACCGTTCTGGAAACCAGTAATGCCACCACCAGCGGTATAGAAGTCAGAAGTGGTTTGTGTTTTACGCGCTGCCCACCAAGTAATTACCATGGTTCCCGCAATAAACAGCAAGAACATCACAATCGCTGAGGTGTTAGCTTGTCCCGTACCCGCAAATGCTGGCTGCGCAAACAAAGACAACAACAGAGCACTTATTAATGTCTTTTTCATTCTACATCCCTCACAACCTGCTCCAGTAGCGGATCAAAATACTTATTCGAAAAATGCACATACAGCGCAATCATGATTACCGCGCTAAAAACCACCAAAATGCCGGTAAGAACACCCACACTCATTGTCCAACCCTCCCCCAGAGGCTGCGCGAACAAGTCAGGCAAATAAGCGAGCGTTAAAATAAACCCTGAATAAATAATCAGAGCAGTGGCGAAAAAAATCATACTGACGCGCGTACGGCGCTTAACCAGCTCTACGTACTTAGGGTGATTTAACACCTGCTGCACAATATCTTTCTGCATTGCATGCTTCCTTTTCTCAATAGACCTACCCTTTAAATAGGTCAGTTTGTGTTACTAACGTGTAATCGCTACACACGAGTGATACCTGAAGTAACCAAATCACCTGTGTGAGGCATGAAATGCAATCTAAAGATTACTAAGCTAACTAACCAACCTACCTTGGTCGTACTTTGTTACAATTAGGCTGGATTTAAGACTTAAGGATGCGACAAAGCGTCGCTTTAACCGATGCTTCATTCAGAAAAAAACCAATAAAATTCTTTTTATTCATATAGATAGAAATCTTCGGTACTACAGAAAATTTTACAACTCTTGTGCCGACCGGCAAGCTGCAGGATAATGGCTAGACGAAATAACTAGTTGACCTTGCATACAACTTAATCTTGCACCCTAATTTTTAAGCACTGGCTTGCAGATACAATTATTCTTATGAGCGAAATCTTTTTAATTGCTATTAGCGCCATTCTGGTAAACAACTTTGTTTTGGTGCAATTTTTGGGTTTGTGCCCCTTCATGGGGGTTTCCAAAAAAATCGAAACTGCAATCGGCCTATCCCTAGCCACCACCTTCGTCCTGACACTGGCGGCTATCTGCAGCTATTTATTGCAGCAATACGTGTTAAAACCGTTGGATATTGAGTTTTTACGCACCATCAGCTTTATTGTGGTGATTGCTGTAGTGGTGCAATTCACTGAGATGGTGGTTAACAAAACCAGTCCCTTGCTGTATCGCGTTTTAGGTATTTTCTTGCCTTTAAT